>JAGADT010000091.1 GCA_017613475.1 Desulfovibrionaceae bacterium
AAGCGCATGGGCAGGGTGGAAACCTGGTCTTCGGGGTACAGGGCCTCGCCTTCCGGCAGCTTTTCAATAATCAGGCGCCGCAGCTCGGCAACGCCGTCCCTCCGCAGCGCGGAGAGGGGAAAAATTTCCGCCTTGGGCAGGCGCGAGGAAAGAAGCGTTAACAGGGGCAGCATCCGCGATTTATCGTGGAAAAGGTCCACCTTGTTCACCGCCACAATGACGGGGCGCTCCTCCTCCGCTAGCGCCTTGAGCAGCGGGGAAAGATCCTTTTCCAGAAAATCCTCGTGCCGCAGGTAAAGATCCGCGTCCGCCACCAGCATAATGAGGTCCGCGTCGGAAAACGTCTGCCACGCGGACTGGGACATCATCTTGCCCATCTGCCCGCGCAGATGGGTGCGCAGGGCCTGCACGCCTGGCGTATCCATAAAAACGACCTGCGCGTCAGGCTCAGTCAAAATGCCGGTGACGCGGTTGCGCGTGGTCTGTGGCTTTGCAGTAACAATGGCGACTTTCTGCCCCACAAGGGCGTTGGTCAGCGTAGATTTGCCGGCATTGGGCGGGCCCATAATCGCCACGCGCCCGAAACGATGCGCTTTTTTCATACCAAAATTCCTTCAGGTGATCGCGCCCCCCAGGGGACGTAAAAAAGAAGACGCGGAGCAGGAGCCGTGCCCCTGCCCCGCGCCAGGCAAAATCAATACCGGCCGCTTTCCGCCATTTCGCGCAGGCGCGCCACACGCTCCTCAATGGAAGGGTGCGTGCTGAACAGGTTTGTTAAGCCGCCGCCAAAGAGCGGGGTCACAATAAACATCTGCTCCGTGGCCGGGCTGCCAAACTTCATGGGCACCCGCTGGCTTGAAGCCTGGAGCTTTTCCAGGGCTCTTGCCAGCATCAGCGGCTGGCCGCTGAACTTTGCGCCGCCTTCATCCGCCAGGTACTCGCGGGAGCGCGAAACCGCCATTTGGATGAGGCCCGCGGCAATGGGCGCAAGCATGGCCATGGCGAGCATGGCGAACGGGTTGTTGCCGCGCTCGTCACTTGACCGGCCGCCGCTGAAAAACGCCGCGTAGCGCAGCATGCTGGCAAGCGCCGTAATAGCCGAGCCAATCACGCCGGCCACCGTCTGCACCAAAATATCACGGTGGGCCACATGGGCCAGTTCGTGCGCCAGCACGCCGCGCAGCTCTTCAGGGGACAGAAGGTTAAGGATGCCTTCCGTTACCGCAACCACGGCATGCTCGGGGTTCCGGCCCGTGGCAAAGGCGTTCGGCGCCTGCGTCGGGACAATGGCCACACGGGGCATGGGCACGCCCGCGCGGGAAGCAAGGTCAGCCACCATGCGGTGCAGGGCCGGCGCCTCAGAGGAGTCTACTTCGCGGGCGTGGTACATTTTCAGCACCATTTTGTCCGAGCACCAGTAGCTGAAAATGTTCATCACCAGCGCAAAGCCAAGGGCCATCACAATTCCGGACTGCCCGCCCACGTACCCGCCAATGACAATCAGCAGGCCTGAAAGCAGGGAGAGCAGCAGCACTGTTTTCATCTGATTCATCATAACGAAGCACTCCGCACGGGCAGGAGACCCAAGCCCCCTGCCCTTCCATGACAAGTGAAATTTACTCTTTGTACACGCCGCCGGTAGAGGCGGACGTCACCATTTTCGCGTAGCGGCGCAGGAAGGGCGAACGGATTTCTTTCTTAGGCGCGGAAAACGCCTTGCGCCGTTCGGCAAGCACGGATTCATCCACCAGCAGGTCTAGCTTCCTGCCCGGGATGTCGATGCGGATCTGATCGCCCTCTTCCACCAGGGCAATGGGCCCGCCGTCGGCTGCTTCAGGAGAAACGTGGCCAATGGCCGCGCCGCGGCTGCCGCCGCTGAAGCGGCCATCTGTAATCAGCGCCACATCCGCGCCAAGCCCCATGCCCACAATGGCGGAGGTAGGGGTCAGCATTTCGCGCATGCCAGGCCCGCCGCGGGGTCCTTCGTAGCGAATAACCACCACGTCGCCCTTGCGGATTTTCCCGCCAAGAATGGCCTCAACGCCCTCTTCCTCACTGTTGAACACGCGGGCGGTCACCGTGCGGGTCATCATTTCAGGCGCCACGGCAGACTGCTTGACTACCGCGCCCTCAGGGGCCAGAGAGCCCCGCAGCACGGCGATGCCGCCTTCCTTGTTATACGGGTTATCAGCGCGGATGACGTCGGGATTTTTGATGCCGGCGTTCAGGTCGCTCAGGTTCTCAGCCACGGTGCGGCCTGTTACCGTCAGCGGCTTGTCGCTCACAAGCCCCTTGTCGCGCAGGGCCGCCATGACGGCGGGGATGCCGCCCGCAAGGTGCAGGTCCTCAATATGCTGCGTTCCCGCCGGGGAAAGCTTGCACATGTTGGGAGTGACGCGGCTGATTTCATCAAAAATATCCAGCGAGAGGTTCAGCCCGGCCTCGCCAAAAATGGCGGGCAGGTGCAGCACCGTATTGGTGGAGCCGCCAAGGGCCATATCGGTCGCCACGGCATTGCGCACGGCATCGGCGTTGACGATGTCGCGGGGGCAGAGACCGCGCTTCAAAAGTTCCATCACCTGCATGCCGCTGCGCTTGGCCAGGCGGATGCGGTCAGCGGAAACGGCAGGCGTTGTGCCGTTGCCGGGTAGGGCCAGGCCAATGGCCTCAGCCATGCAGTTCATGGTATTGGCCGTGTACATGCCTGAACAGGAGCCGCAGCCGGGGCAGGCGTGCTCGGTAATATCCTCAAGCTCCTTATCGCTGATCTCGCCGCGCGCAGCCCTGCCAACGCTTTCAAAAACCGTGATAAGGTCAGAATTATTCCGGCCGGCAAGCATGGGGCCGCCGCTCACAAGAATGGAGGGAATGTTCAGGCGGAGCATGGCCATGAGCATGCCGGGTACGATCTTGTCGCAGTTGGGAATGAGCACAAGGGCGTCAAAAGGATGGGCGGTTGCCATGATTTCGATGGAATCCGCGATAATTTCGCGGGAGGGAAGCGAAAAACGCATGCCCTCGTGGTTCATGGCCAGTCCGTCGCACACGGCAATGGCGGGAAAGGTCATGGGCGTGCCGCCGGCAAGGCGCACGCCGGCCTTGACGGCCTCGGCAATCTGCCCCAGGTGCATATGCCCGGGAACGACCTCATTGGCGGCGCAGGCCACACCCACCAGGGGACGGTTCATCTCCTCGCGGGTCAGCCCCAGCGCGTACAGCAGGGAACGATGGGGGGCCTTTTCGCGGCCCTGCGTCATATTGGAACTGCGCATTGGTTGCATCCTCAAAAAATTTTACCAGTTCATTCAGTACGAAAAAAGCACAAGGGACACCGCCCTTGCGCTTTCAGGTAGCCGGACACCCGGCATCAAACCGTTACCGTTGCTTTCTTTCGAACCTGGCGGGGTTGGCGGCGCTGCCGCCGCCCGGCTGATTCCTAAATACGTTGTTCCCCTCCCCTTGTCAAGGGCACGCGTAAGATTCTGCCGCCGCGGAAATATGGCGCGTTTTAAGCAATTGTCAAACAGTGAAAGAGGTCTTACACTACAAGAACGCCTTTTCCTCCCCTCACCAACGCGACATACGGAGGTCGCCTTGAATCAATTCATGCGGAATCTCATTCTCTGGGGAATCATCTCCCTGGCGATGGTCCTTGTGTTCAATCTGTTTCAGCCGCAGGACAACGCAGGGAAATCCCAGCTTACCTACACGGAATTTCTGCATCAGGTAGAAAAAAACCAGATTGCCGACGTTGTTATCCAGGGGCACCAAATCAAAGGAAAAACGACAGACGGCCAAACCTTTCAGCTTTACGCGCCGTTCCATCCCGGACTTGTTGACAAGCTTTACGCAGGCAATGTCAACGTCACCGGCGAAAAGCCGGATGACGGGGACTGGCTGAGCATCCTGCTGAGCTGGTTCCCCATGCTCCTGCTCATTGGGCTTTGGATCTTTTACATGCGCCAGATGCAGGGCGGCGCCGGACGCGCCATGTCTTTCGGGCGGTCCCGCGCGCGGATGCTCAACCAGGACCAGACCCGCGTCACCTTTGACGACGTGGCAGGCGTTGACGAAGCCAAGGAAGAGCTTTCTGAAGTCGTTGATTTTCTTTCCAATCCACGCAAGTTCACCCGCCTTGGCGGGCGCATTCCCAAGGGCGTGCTGCTTGTCGGCCCCCCAGGCACAGGCAAGACCCTGCTTGCCAGGGCCGTGGCTGGTGAAGCCGGCGTGCCCTTCTTCTCCATTTCAGGCTCCGATTTTGTGGAGATGTTCGTGGGCGTCGGCGCATCCCGCGTGCGAGACCTTTTCATCCAGGGCAAAAAGAACGCCCCCTGCCTGATCTTTATTGACGAAATCGACGCCGTTGGCCGCCAGAGGGGCGCAGGCCTTGGCGGCGGGCACGACGAACGCGAACAGACCCTCAACCAGCTCCTGGTTGAAATGGACGGCTTTGAATCCAACGAGGGCGTTATCCTGATTGCGGCGACAAACCGCCCGGATGTCCTGGACCCGGCGCTGCTCAGGCCAGGCCGCTTTGACCGCCAGGTGGTTGTGCCCACGCCCGACGTGAAGGGACGGCACGCCATCCTTAAGGTGCATACGCGCCGCACGCCCCTTGCCAAGGATGTCAACCTCGATACCATTGCCCGCGGCACGCCTGGCTTCTCAGGCGCGGCACTGGAAAACCTGGTGAATGAAGCCGCCCTCCAGGCCGCGCGCCTCAATCAGGACGTGGTCACCATGAACGACTTTGAATCCGCCAAGGATAAGGTGCTCATGGGCAAGGAACGCCGCAGCCTGATCCTTTCTGACGAAGAAAAGCGCATCACCGCCTACCACGAGGCGGGGCATGCCCTGGTAGCCAAGCTCCTGCCCGGTTCCGACCCCGTGCACAAGGTCTCCATCATCCCCAGGGGCAGGGCGCTTGGCGTGACCATGCAGCTCCCTGAAACAGACAGGCACAGCTATTCCAAAAGCTACCTTCTCAACAACCTCAAGGTGCTCCTTGCAGGACGCGTGGCTGAAGAGCTTATTTTTGAAACCATCACCACCGGCGCTGGCAACGACATTGAACGCGCCAGCAGCACCGCCCGCAAAATGGTCTGCGAATGGGGCATGAGCGACCGCATCGGGCCCATGGCCATTGGCGAGCAGAACGCAGAGATCTTCCTCGGGCGCGATTTTGGGCACACCCGCAACTACAGCGAAGAGACCGCACGCCTTGTTGACGAAGAGATAAAGCGCATCGTCTCCGCCGCGCGCGATGACTGCACGCGCCTGCTCACGGAAAACATCAGCCTGCTCCATGCCGTGGCCAACGCCCTCCTTGAACGAGAGACCATTACCGGCGACGACATCGAGCTGATTATTGAAGGCAAGCCCCTGCCGCCTTTCAGGGAAGAGCAGGCCAAGCCAGCCGAAGGCGAAAAGGGCGCTTCCAGGCCCGCTTCCGCGCAGGACGAAACCTTCACCTGGGACTCAGGCGCGGCCGAACAGGACGCAGCCGGAAAGACAGCGCCCAAGCAATCCCCTGATTCCCCTGAAAAGCATGACGGACAATAATGTTTGGATGCTGGCAAGGGGGCGAGCCCTTCGGCCCGCCCCCTTCTGCATTGCAGCCATCCTCAACCTCACGCCGGATTCCTTTTCCGATGGAATCGGCGCCCTCCCTCCGGCAGCAGCGTCCCTTGACCGCGCCAGGCATTTGCTGGACGCCGTTGAGGCCTTTGGCTGCGGAATGCTGGACATGGGCGCTGAATCCACACGCCCGGGTTCCGCCCCCGTTGCCCCTGAGGAAGAATCCGCAAGGCTCAGGCCTGTGCTGAAAGCCCTGCGGAAAGAACGCCCCGATGCCCTCCTTTCCATTGATACCTGCCGTGCAGGCGTTGCCGCAGAGGCCTTGAGTCTGGGAGCCGATGCCATCAACGATGTTTCCGCGTGCAGCCGCGACCCAGAATTGACAGACGTGCTTGCCCAGTTCAAGCCTGGCTATGTGCTGACCCACGGCGGGCGCGAACACTTTGCCGGCATCATGCGTATGGGGGAAGAAAATCCCGTTGACGCCCTGCTCCGTTTTTTTGAACGGGAAATGGCCCGCCTCTCCCGTGCCGGGCTTCCTGAAGAGCACATCGTTCTTGACCCCGGTATTGGCTTTGGCAAAAGCTGCGGGGAAAACTGGCGGATTCTGGGCGGCATGGAACGGCTCTCTGTGCTTGGACGGCCGTTGTATGCGGGCATTTCCAAAAAATCCCTTTTCGGCGGGCTGCTTGGGCTGCCCGTGGAAGAGCGCGGCACGGCCACGCAGGTCACCACAGCCCTCCTTGCCGGGCGCGGCATAGCCATACACCGCGTGCACGACGCGGAAAGGACTGCGCAGACGCTGGCCATTGTGCGCGCCATGCAGGCTAAGGGCGTTTCGCCCAATTCCTCCCCCGCCCCTGATTCGCGGAGATAATACGGAACCACATATCCATCACTGAACAAATATTCTTCTCATGCAGGCACCTCCGCCTCAAGCGCGCCGCATGTAACAAATTCAACAGCATCAAGGACCTTCGCACCATGGCAAAACGGCTTTTTGGCACCGATGGAATGCGCGGCAAAGTCAATGCCCATCCGCTTACACCAGACATAGCCCTGCGGCTGGGCCTTGCCGCGGGCACGCTTTACCGCCGCAAAAATGGCAGGGGACGCGTTGTCATCGGCAAGGATACGCGCCTTTCCGGCTATATTTTTGAAAGCGCCCTGGCCGCCGGCTTTCTTGCCATGGGCATGGATGTATTCCTTGTCGGACCGCTGCCCACGCCCGCCATTTCTTTTTTAACAACCAATATGCGGGCGGATCTGGGCGTGGTTATCTCCGCGTCGCACAATCCCTTCCACGATAACGGCATCAAGTTTTTCGATGCTGAAGGCTTCAAGATTCCGGATGCCATGGAAGAGAAAATGGAAGCCCTTATCCTTGATCCAGGTACGCAGTGGGACTACCCCGATCCCTCCCATACAGGACGGGCCTATAAAATCGAGGACGCGCCCGGGCGCTACATCGTATTCATCAAAAACAGCTTTCCCCGTGGCCTCGCGCTGGACGGCATCCGCGTTGTCCTCGACTGCGCCAACGGCGCCAACTACCGTGTTGCGCCGCTCGCCCTGGAAGAGCTTGGCGCGGAAGTGGTGAAGATCGGCACGGAACCCAATGGACTGAACATCAACCACCAGTGCGGCTCGCTCCACCCTGAAGTCGTTGCGGCAAAAGTGCTGGAAACACGGGCAGACATCGGCCTGGCCCTTGACGGCGACGCGGACCGCCTCATTGTGGTGGATGAAAAAGGCAACATCCTGGACGGCGACCAGATCATGGCGCTGTGCGCGCGCAACCTCATCCGGCAGGACAAGCTGCCGGGCAAGCTCCTTGTAGCAACCGTTATGAGCAACATGGCGCTGGATGTGTTCATGCGCAAACAGGGGGGCAGCCTCCTGCGCACCGACGTGGGCGACCGCAACGTGGTCATGGCC
>JAGADT010000011.1 GCA_017613475.1 Desulfovibrionaceae bacterium
CGGCGGCGTAGCCTTCGGCATGGATATAGGAAAGTTCCTTGAGCTTGAGGGCGCCTTCAAGGGCAAGGGGGAAGCCGTGTCCGCGGCCAAGGTAGAAGCAGCTCCTGACCATGGAAAATTCGGCGGCGAGGGCACGGGCTGTTTCGCGCATGGCGGGAATAGCCCGCGACAGGATGGCGGGGAGGCTCCGCAGGCGGTTCAGTTCCGCCTCAAGCTCACTGGGCTGCAGCGTGCCTTTGCGCCGGGCGTAATAGAGGGCCATGAGGGCGAGGACCGCCATTTGGCTGCACATGGCCTTGGTTGAAGCCACGCTGATCTCAGGGCCTGCCTGGGTGATGAGGATGGCGTCGGCTTCGCGGGCAAGGCTGGAGCCAACAACATTGCACAGCCCGATAACGGTGCAGCCTCGCGCCTTGGCCAGCCGCAGGGCGGCCAGCGTATCGGCTGTTTCGCCGGACTGGCTGATGGCGAGGACCACGTCGCCGGGCTTGAAAACGACATTCCGGTAATGGAATTCCGAGGCAATTTCCGGAAAAACCGGGATGCGCGCCCAGTCTTCCATCAGGTGCAGCCCCCAGAGCCCTGCATGGTAGGAGGTGCCGCAGGCCACAATATGGATGCGTTCGGGAACAGGCAGGGCATCCAGTTCGGGCAGCAGCACGGAATCAGCCTTGAGTTCCCCGCGGGGGGCTTCGCCGGCAATGAGCGTGCGCCCTGTAAGGCAGTCGGTAATCACCCGCGGCTGCTCAAAAATTTCCTTGAGCATGAAGTGGCGGAAGCCGCCTTTCTGCGCGGACTGCATATCCCACTGGATATGGTGCACGTGCTTTTCCACGGGTTCCAGGGTATCGCTGTTAAAAACCGTAAAGCCGTTCGGCGTGATGCGCACCAGCTCGTTGTTTTCCAAAAAGACAACGTCGCGCGAGTACGGCAGGAAGGCCGGGATATCCGAGGCGACAAAGTATTCCCCGACGCCGACGCCAAGGATCAGCGGGGAGGACATCCTCGCGGCGTACACGCATTCAGGGTCTTCAGGGCTGATCATCACCAGCGCGTAGGCGCCGCGTATTTTCTTCAGGGAGGCGGCAAAGGCTTCCAGGAGGCTGCCGCAGGAGAGGCGTTCATCCGCAATGAGGTGGGCCACGGATTCCGTATCGGTATCGCTTGTGAAGGCGTAGCCCTTTGCCGTCAGCTCCTGCCTGAGGCTTTCGTGGTTTTCAATGATGCCGTTATGCACGATGGCCAGTTTGGGGCTGTCTTTTCCGCCGAGATGTGGGTGGGCGTTGCGCTCTACAGGGGCCCCGTGCGTGGCCCAGCGCGTGTGGCCGATGCCGGTCAGCGCGCCAAAGGGGGTGGTGTGCGCCAGGCGCGCCTCAAGGGAGGAAAGCTTGCCTTCGGCCCTGACGCGCTTGAGCTGGCTGTTTTCAATAAAGGCGATGCCTGCGGAGTCATAGCCGCGGTATTCAAGGCGCCGCAGTCCTTCAATAATAACGGGAACGGCGGGGCGGTGTCCCGTATAGCCAATGATTCCGCACATAACATTTCCTTTGCAGTTTTTGCGTTTGAAGGCGTGGGCCGCATACGCAGGAACGGGGAAGGGACAATATCCCTTCCCCGTTCTAAAAGCGTATCCCGGACTTCCATTCGCCGCGGAAGCCGGGCAAAGGCGCGAAAAGGCGCTGCAGCCCGCACCAGGCAGGCGTGGATGATGGCGCGCCCGCGGCCTTTTCAGAAGGGATGCGATTAATTTTCTTCAACGGCGATGGCGTGGCTTTCGCACACGTCAACGCAGGATTCGCAGCCCAGGCATTCTTCAGCCTTGGCGGGAGTGGACTTGCCGTCCTGGAGTTCGTAAACTTCAACAGGGCAGGTGTCCACGCATTCGCCGCAGCCGGTGCACTTATCGGTATCAACAGTAACGGTATAGGCCATGGTCATTTCCTCCGTTTTGGGGATGAGTTCGGAAGCCTGTGCGGCTCCGTGATGTTCAAAAAGGGCAGCGTCAATGCTGCGCAGCTTTGCCTTTAGCGTTTGAAGCGCGGGAATGTCAAGGAAAAAACAGCGCCCTTCATCCCGCGCTCTTTTTGTGATGGAAAGCGGCGGAAGGCTGCCGGCGGGTCAGAGTTTTTTCAGCAATGCCAGGAGGTTTTTAAGCTGCCGGACTGCCGGAACCAGGAAAAGGGCATAGCAGGCCATGCCCGTTATGATGGCCGCGGCCAGGCAGAAAAGCGGCGGAAAGCCATTGGCCTCGCCCATGCGGCAGACCGTGCGCGCCGCAGCAAACGTTCCCAGGCTTCCGGCCAGCGAGAGCGCGGCCAGCGGAAGGTTAAGGCGCACAGGGCAGCGCTGCCGCACCGTTTTCCAGAGGAGGATTGCCTGGGCCCAGACGCCAAGGCAGATGCCCGCAGCCGGGCCCGCCGCCCCCGGCAGCAGGCGGGAGCAGATCAGCCCCCCCGCAAGGGAGAGCGCAAGCGTGAATATGGCCTGGGCGGAGAGCCGGCGGTTCAGCCCCAGCGCGTGGCAGGCTGCAAGCAGCGGGCGGCTGAGGGCATAGGCCGGCAGAACCGGCGCGCAGGCGCACAGCACGCTGGCTGTATGTTCCGCAGCCAGGGCATCAAAGGCGCCGTGCTGCAGAAGCAGGCGGACAAGGGGCGGGGCGCACGCGGCAAGCCCAAAGGCCGCGGGCAGGGTTATGAGCAGGGCCAGGCTGAAGGCGGCGCTGAGCTTTTGGGGGAGTCCCTGCCCGGCGGCGCTTTCCTTTGCCGCAAGGAGGGGGACAATGGCCATGCCCAGGCTTGCGGCGATAAGGCCCAGGGGAAATTCGAGGAGCCGTTCGGCGTAAAAAAGCGCGGTCAGGCGGCCGCTTTCCTGGAAGGATGCGGGAATGGCCGCGAGGGCGAAG
>JAGADT010000092.1 GCA_017613475.1 Desulfovibrionaceae bacterium
CGCGCGAACACCGCTTTTTCCGCGACCTGCCGGACCTGCTCCCCGAAGGGGCGCTGCTTATTGCCAATAATTCCCGCGTGCTTCCGGTGCGCATCCCCGGCACCCGCCCCACCGGCGGCAAGTCAGAGTGCCTGCTCTTAAGCCCTGCCCCGCTGCTGGAGCAGGCCGCCTCTGAAAGCGAAGGCCGCTTCAGGGCCAAGGCGGAAGTGCTGCTCAAGCCCAGCCGCGCCGTCCATGAAGGCGACTGCCTCTTTTTCCCCGATGAGCGGGAAGGCGCCCTTCGCGTGCGCGTCCTGGCCAAAGGCGACTTTGGGCGCCATGACGTGTGGCTGGAATGGAGCGGCGGGCGCTCTGGCCTGACAAGCTTCCTCCAGCGCTTCGGCAAGCTGCCGCTCCCCCCGTACATTCACCGCGAAAGCCGCCCCTCTGACGCCGACACCTACCAAACCGTGTATTCCCGCGCCGACAAGGCCGGCTCCGCAGCCGCGCCCACAGCCGGCCTGCACTTTACCGACGCCATGCGCTCCAGGCTCAGGGAGCGCGGCTTTGGCTGGGCCGAAGTCACCCTGCATGTGGGATACGGCACCTTCAGCCCCGTGCGCTGCGCAGACATCCGCGAACACGTGATGCACAGCGAATTTATTGACTGCCCCAGGGAAACGGCCGAAGCCATCCGGGCGGCAAAAGCCGAAGGCCGCCCCGTCATTGCCGTCGGCACCACGGCCTGCCGCACCCTGGAAGGCATCGCCCAGAAATGCGGAAGCGTCGAGCCCTTTGCCGGCTGGACAAACATCTTCATCCGCCCAGGCTACACCTTCCGCGCGATCGACGGCATGATCACCAATTTCCACCTTCCTGAATCCACGCTGCTGATGCTTGTCTGCGCGCTGGCCGGGCACGACGCGGTGCTTCAGGCTTACAGCGATGCGGTAAAGGAAAGATACCGCTTTTTCTCCTACGGGGATGCCATGCTGATCCGCTGAAAAAAGGCTTGACCTTTCCCGCGGCATCGGGTATTTCCCTTTTTCACATATGGCGGATGTAGCTCAGTTGGTAGAGCACCTGGTTGTGGCCCAGGGGGTCGCGTGTTCAAGCCACGTCATTCGCCCCATTTTTCCACCCCACGGCAGTGGGGTTTTTTTATGGGCTGTCGGCTCCCCCGCGCAGCCCTTCCTTTCCGTCCCCGCGCTCAAAGGCTCTCAGGCATCCTGAGGCAGGCTATGTATTCCTGGTTGCCCTTGGGCCCCTTGATGGAGGACGGCACCACGCCGACTTCAACCAGCCCCAGCTCGCGGCAGCAGGCCAGCACCTTATCCACGGCAGCCTGGCGCAGGGCAGGATCCCGCACGACGCCGCGCTCTGTCTGGTGCGGCCCAAGCTCAAACTGCGGCTTAACCAGCACGGCGGCCCATCCGCCGCGTTTCAGCCAGCGCAGGCAGGGCGGGAGCACGAGCGTCAGGGAAATGAAGGAAACGTCGGCCACGATAATGTCCACAGGCTCCGGAATCAGCTCCGCAGGCGCGGAACGCAGGTTCACGCCTTCCAGGCTGATGACCCTGGGGTCGTCCCGCAGGCGCTCATGGAGCTGGGCATGGCCCACGTCCACGGCGTACACGCGCGCCGCCCCGTGCTGGAGCAGGCAGTCGGTAAAGCCCCCGGTGGAGGCCCCCGCATCCAGGCAGACCATGCCGGACACATCCAGGTTGAAGGCCTCAATGGCCGTCAGCAGCTTATAGGCCCCCCTGCTGACAAAACGCTCCACGCCCACAAGGCGGAAACGGGCGTCCGCCGGCAGCTTGTGCCCTGGCTTATCCACAAGCCGCGGCGGCGCGCCAGCGGGCAATGGTTCGTCAAAAGCGACCTTTGCCGCCATAATCAGGCGTTTCGCCATTTCGCGGCTTTCCGCAAGCCCCTGCCGAAAAACAAGTTCATCTGCTCGTTCTTTTGCCATGGGCGGAGAATAGCCCCTCCCACTCCCCTGGGCAAGGATGAAAACATCGGGTACCCCGAAAAGGAAACGAACATGCGCATCACCATCGTCCAAGGCGACATCACCAGGGAAACGACTGACGCCATTGTCAACGCCGCCAACGAATCCCTGCTTGGAGGAGGCGGGGTTGACGGAGCCATCCACCGCGCGGCCGGCCCCGAGCTGCTTGCGGAATGCCGTACCCTCCACGGCTGCGCCACCGGCGACGCAAAGTCCACCCGCGGCTACCGCCTGCCTGCGGCCTGGATTATCCACACCGTGGGCCCCGTATGGCGCGGCGGAACGCACAATGAAGACGCGCTCCTTGCCTCCGCCTACCGCCGGAGCATGGAAGAAGCGGCCAAGCTCGGCGCAAAAAGCATCGCCTTCCCGTCCATTTCCACCGGCGTGTACCATTTCCCAAAAGAACGGGCCGCGCGCATCGCCATTGACACGCTGAAGGAATTTGCCCATCATTCCCAGGACATAGAAGAGGTCCGCCTTGTCTGCTTCAGCGCGGACGACGCCCAAATCATCAGGGAAGCGCTGGAAGCCTCCCATTAAGGCGCCTCAAGCACCCACCCCGCAAACCAAAGGCCATGAACATGAAAGACGATTACATTAAAATCAACAGGGATGACCGCATGGCCCAGCACCTTGGCATCCGGGTTGTGGAAGCCTCCAAGGGCTATGCCAAGGCAACTGTGGATCTGGCACCCAATGTCCTCAACGGCGTCGGGCTTGCCCATGGGGGGCTTATCTACACCCTTGCGGACATTGCCTTTGCCGCCGCCTCCAATACCCTGCCCGATTCTGTGGTGCTGAACGCCCAGACCTGCATTTCCTACCTCCGCCCGGGCAAAGTCGGCCCGCTTACGGCGGAAGCCCGCGCCGTGCGCGAAGGCCGCCTGCTCGTGACCTTTCATGTGGACGTGCATGACAGCGAGGGAACCCTCCTGGCCACCGCCACCATCACCGGCTGCCGAACGGTTGTGGAACGATAGCCCTCATTCCCGCCCCCACAAAAAAGCCCTGCTTTTACGCAGGGCTTTTTGCTGGAGAACAAAGGCTGGACAAAAATCGGCGGTCTGCAAGTATGAAACGACGTGAATTTTTGCAAGATGCCGGACTGGCTGCCGGCTTGCTGATGCTGCAGAACGCTCTCCAACCATTGGAGGCGCTGGCAGGCAGCAAGAAAGGGTATTGCCATATCCTGCTGCTCAGCGACCTGCATCTTCCATGGCGGGACAAAAAATTCCCCACGCATGACGAACAGCAAAGGATTTGGGCAGCAAAAAAGCAGATGCTTGCCGCCATCAATTCCTGGAATGATGTTGACGAGGCAGCAGTCCTGGGCGACCTGGCCTCCCGCTACGGCTGGGAAGAGGAATTTGCGTGGGCAGATAGCTACCTGGAAGGCCTGCGTATGCCCTGGTACGCCATTGCCGGCAACCATGACTGCGCCTATGCGAATAAAGAGAACGAACCGGGAAAACTCAAACGGGGCACCTGCGCCGAAAAACAGGCAAAGCTGCTGGCCTTTGCCAGGCGCTATCACTTGCCGGGAGCCTATTACGCCCGCAGCATCGGCAAATACCGCCTGCTCTATTTAGCCCCTGATGCCTGCAGTAACTGGAATGTGGAGCTTTCCCCGAAGCAGCTTGCCTGGCTGGAAAGAGAAATCTCCGCCCACAGCCAGGCCCCGATCCTGTTCTTCTGCCACGCCCCTCTGATGGGCACACTGCGAAGCTACCGCAAAACAATCAATACGCCCGACACGACAGCACAGCCGGCGGATAAGCTGTCTGCCATCCTGGCAAAGTGCCCTAAAGGGAGCCTCTGGATATCCGGCCACACCCACACACCTGCCAGCAATGACAGCTTTGCTGACGACAGGGTAAACCGCTTTAACGAAAACCTTGTCAACATCCACAATCCCACCATAGACAGCCGCCATATCTGCACAAACTCCCTGTACCTGTATCCTGATAAAATAGTCGTCCGGACCTATGACCACGCAAAAGGGACATGGCTGGACAAATTGGAAAGGGTGTATCGGGCCTGATGCACCCGCATAAAAAAAAAGACCGCACAATGTACGGTCTTTTTCATCTTGCGTATAAGTTTGTTGGCGTCCCCAAGCGGATTTGAACCGCTGTTGACGGCGTGAAAGGCCGCTGTCCTGGGCCGGCTAGACGATGGGGACGTGCCGAATGGGGAGGATATAAATGAACTTTCGCCAGGCTGTCAAGCTTTTCTTTCCGGGGGCGTCCCTGCCTTTTCCGCTGTGGAAAGCATTGCTTTGTGAGGCACGGCTGCAATCCGCCCTGCGGCGCGGGCAGTCCGGGCGGCTTTGGCGCTGGGGCATGGGAGCCGGAACATGCGCCTGCGCATGAACGCCCGGCAGAATGGATATTGACACGAAAATTTCTATCCCGTACCCTATTGAGCCTATAGGGCGAGTTGCGCCCTGCGCTCTGGGCAGTCGTTTTGACGGGCAGAGAATGCGCTGAAATCATTGAAAATTTTTTATCGCGTCCTGATCCGCCGGCTTCGATGTTTCCCCTGGGTTCCCTATCAACTTGCAGCGGCGGAAGGCGGCGCAAGCAAAACCATGAAATCGCAATGGGAACAAATCTGCGAGCATCTGCAGCAGGTGCTGCCGTCCGGAACATACAAGGTCTGGATTGTGCCGCTCCAGGCGCAGGTCGGCAAAGAGACACTGACGCTGGTCGCCCCAAGCCGCTATATGGCGGACAGGGCCGCCGAGCTCGTTGGCTCCCATATTGCCCGCAGCGCGGAGGCTGTTCTTGGCCGCACGGTCACCCTGAAGTTCAAGACCAAGTCCCAGAAGCGTTCCACCAAACCCCTGCGCCCCCCGTCTTCCCGCGCGGAGCAGGGGTCGCTGCTGGATATGCCAGCCCCCGGCCCCTCCCCTTCTACGCCGCAGCCCCAGAAGCAGGCCGGCACTGCCGAGCAGCTCTGCTTCCCCATGCCCATGCCGGCACGGCGGGCGCCTGTATGGCGCTTTGACTTCAGCTCATTCATTGTCGGCCCCAGCAACAACATCGCCTATGCCGCCGCGCAGAACCTTGTGCACAGCAGCGGCCAGGTCAACACCCTCTTTCTCAGCGCAGGGCCAGGACTAGGCAAAACGCACCTTATCCAGGCCGTAGGCCGGGCGCTCTGCGAGGCAAGCAACCTTACCGCGCCCCGCGTGGAGTACCTTACGGCGGAAAGCTTTGCGGCCTGCTTTGTGCAGGCGGCGAAGAGCCGGGATTTCAGCGCCTTCAAATGGCGTTTCCATGAGGCGGATGTGCTGCTGCTGGAAGACATCCATTTTCTCCAGAGCACGGACAAGATCCAGATAGAGCTGCTTTCAGCCATCAAGGAGCTCCAGGAATGCGGCAAGCGCGTTATCCTGACCAGCTCCTTTACGCCCCGCGAGCTCAAGAATGTGGACAGCGGGCTTGTCTCGCGCTTTACCTCCGGCTTTCTGGCCGCAATCAGCAAGCCCGACAAGGGGACGCGGAAAAAAATACTGCTTGAAAAGGCCCGCCAGCAGAATTTCCGCCTTCCGGACGATGTCTGCGAGCTTTTGGCCGAGCGCCTGACAGGGGATGTCCGCCAGCTGGAGAGCTGCCTGCAGAACCTTGTCCTGCGCGCCAGCCTGCTCAACGCCCCGGCCACGCAGGAAATGGCGCTGGAGGTCCTCTCCCAGTACGCTGAGCAATCCCCGTTCATCAGCCTGGAGAGCATCACCCGGCAGGTCTGCGAGGCCTTCAACCTGCAGGCCGACCAGCTTTCCAGCCGCAGCCGCAAGTCCAACCTGGTGGTTGCCAGGAACACAATCTTCTACCTGGCGCGCAAGTATACGGACTTGTCCCTTGAGTCCATAGGGAAAAAGTTCAGCCGCCGCCACTCCACCGTAATCAAGGGCATCTCCAGCCTGGAGAGCGCGCTTTCCAGCGAAACATCGCTTGGCCGCCAGATCGCTTCGCTGCTGGAGCGCATTGAAAAGCGCGGCTCGTAATTTTTAAGGAGTTTTTTATGGCTTCCCCTGTGTATTTTACCGATATGCGCTGCAAGGTTGGCACAAGCCTCCTTGGAAAGCTGAAGAAGCTGATGGTTGCCGCCGGCATCAAAAACATGGACCTTGAGGGGCGCTATGTGGCCATCAAGATGCATTTTGGCGAACCGGGCAACCTTTCTTTCCTGCGCCCCAATTTCGCCCGCGCCGTGGCCGAGCAGGTGGCTCAGCAGGGAGGACGGCCGTTTTTAACAGACTGCAACACCCTGTATGTGGGCCGGCGCAAGGACGCGCTGGAGCACCTTGCTTCGGCCTGGGAAAATGGCTTCACCCCCCTTTCCGTGGGCTGCCAGGTGATCATCGGCGATGGGCTGAAAGGCACGGACGACGTGGAGGTACCCTTTGAGGGCGGCATCCATTTTAAAAGCGCGCTGATCGGCCGCGCCGTGATGGATGCGGACGTGCTGATTTCCCTGACGCATTTCAAGGGGCATGAGCTGACGGGCTTTGGCGGCGCCATCAAGAATATCGGCATGGGCTGCGGAAGCCGCGCCGGAAAAATGGCCATGCACAGCCTTGGCAAGCCCAAAATTGACGCAGCAAAATGCCGGGCCTGCGGCACCTGCCTGAAAAACTGCGCGCAGGGCGCCATTGTGCTGCCCAAGGGCGGTAAGGCCTCAATCAGCCACGAGCGCTGCGCGGGCTGCGGCCGCTGCATAGGCGTATGCTCCTTCGATGCCATCAGCAACGACATTGACGCCAACAGCAAATCCCTTAACGAACGCATGGCCGAGTACACCAAGGCCGTGCTCCAGGGGCGCCCGCATTTCCACATCAGCATTGTCACGCAGGTTTCCCCGTTCTGCGACTGCCACCCGGAAAACGATGCGCCCGTTGTGCCGGACCTGGGCATGTTCGCCTCCTTTGACCCTGTGGCGCTCGATAAGGCCTGCATCGATGCGGTCAATGCCGCGCCGGTCATACCAGGCAGCGCGCTGGAGGCTGTCCACGCTTCCAATCCCGACCATTTTACAGCCATCCACCCGATTACGGATTGGCGCTGGCAGATTTCCCATGCCGAAAAGCTTGGCCTGGGCAGCTCTGAGTACGAATTGATCCGGCTGTAACGGCCGGCTGGCAAGCACAGCTCCCTGGGGCGCAGGCCGGGAGCCGCAGGCAAAAAATAGCCGGGGCAGGGAGTGATGCTTCCCTTTCCCGGCTTTTGCGTTGGCGGGGCGTGCTGCGCCCTGCTTCAGCGCGCGAGGAAATACCAGACGATGGGCGCGATGAGGAGCCTGTACCAGGCAAAGGGGCGCAGGGTGAGCCTGCCCATCAGGGCAATGAAGGTTTTTACCGCCAGCCAGGCAAAGAGGAAGGAAAAGGCAAAGCCGGCAGCGAAAAAGGGGATGTCCTGCGCGGAGAAGCTGTGCAGGTTCTTTAAGACATCGTAGCCGGTTGCCGCGAGCATGAGCGGCACGGCGGCGATAAAGGAATATTCCGCAGCCACGCTCCTGCGCGCGCCAAGCAGCATCCCGCCCATGATGGTCGCGGCCGAGCGGGAAAAGCCAGGCCACAGCGCCAGGCACTGGAAAAAGCCTATGCCCAGGGCAAGGCCGGGGGTTATGGCGTCAAGCGAGGGGATGCGTTCCTTCCGCCGCGGGGCAAGCCATTCCGCAAGGAGCATGCAGAGCGCCCCGGCAACAAGGGCCAGGGCCACGGTCTCCGGGGAAAAGAGCTTCTTTATGCGGCTGTGCAGGAGCAGCCCGAAGACGGAGGGCGGCAGCGTGGTGAGGAAAAGCAGCCACAGGCCCCTCAGCCCGCTTAAGCCTTCTTCCGGGCGGACTTTCCAGGACCATAAGCCGCGCGCAAGCCCGCTGAAGCGCCGCCAGTAGAGTACGGCAACGGCAAGGATGGCGCCCAGCTGGATGGCCACCTCAAAAACAGAGGCCAGCTCCCCGTGGAAGCCGAGGATTTCCCCTGCGATGATGAGGTGCCCGGTGGATGAAACAGGCAGGAATTCCGTCAGTCCTTCCACCGCGCCAAGGATGAGGGCGAGGATAAACCAGTTCATGCCCTGCCCCCTTGGGACAAGGCGCCCGCGCTGAAGGGAAGGGAGGGCCAAAGGCAGCTATAGGGGATGGCGTGCATAAAAATCCTTTGAAAAAGCGTTTTCCCGGGCTTAAGCGGCGCGTGCCCGCTTGTCTTTATGCCAAAGGGCTTGTAGGCTCTTGCGGAAGGGATGCGCATCCGCCTGAGGGCTTGAGCTTTTGGCTGAGCCACTCCGGCAGGCGCGTGGGCCTGCCTTCGGCGTTGGTGCAGGCGTGGCGCGTGGTGCCTTCGGCAAGGAGGAGGGTCCGCGAAGCGTCGTAGAGCCGGTAGGTAAAGGTCAATGACGCGCGCCCCAGCTCGGAAATGCCCGCGTGGACAACAATCAGGTCGTCGTATTTCGCCGGGTGCCGGTAGCGGCACCAGGCCTCGGTCACGGGGAAAAAGAGGCCGCCCTTTTCCACGGCGTTGTAATCAATGCCCAGGCTGCGCAGGTAGGCGCCGCGGCTCCGTTCAAAAATATGCAGGTATTCCGCGTGGTAGACAAACCCCATGGCATCGGTTTCCCCGTAGGAAACACGGTGTTCCAGCCATACGTCAGGTGTTGGAAAGGTATCGTTGTGCATAAGAAACTTTTTGCTGCGATGATTGTTTTGGCGTTGTTCTGCCTGCTTGGCGGCTGCGCAGGGCGGCAGCAGGCCATGTTTGTTGAAGAGCCGGCAGCCGCTTCGCTTGAGGCCGCGCGGGGGCTTCAGCCCTCTGCCCAGGGGCTTTCCTCCTGGATGGACCTTAAGCCCGCGCTGCAGGCAAGCCTCAGCTACGTGGAAAGCCGGGAGCAGGATGAAATCGCGCTTGCCCAGGATACCCTGGCGGTAACCTGGGGGGAACTGGCCGGCTCGCTGCGTGAGCTTGAAGGGCTGCTGCCAAGGCTTGGCAGGGAGCCTGAGCTCCTGGCCGAGCGTTTTGCGCTTGTGCGCATCAGGCAGGGCGCGCGCTTTTCGGGGTACTACACCCCTGAGCTCAAGGCAAGCCGTGTCCGCGGGGGGAGCTACCGCTACCCCCTCTATGAGCGGCCGGATGACCTGCATGTGGCCACGCTCGGCATGTTTTCCCCTGAGCTTATCGGCGCCAGGCTGGTGTACCGCTTAAGCCCCGATGGCGACCTCCTGCCCTACTATACCCGTGCGGAAATAGAAAGCGGCGTGCTGCTCGGCCATGAAATCGCCTGGGCCGAGGACCCTGTGGATGTGTTTTTCCTGCAGGTGCAGGGCTCAGGCCGGCTGCGCTTTGTGGATGGTACCGCCACCAACATCCTGTATGACGGCGATAACGGGCGCCCCTACACGGGCCTTGGGCGCTACATGGCTGACCTTGGGCTCATTGATCCGGACCATATCAGCATGCAGGCCATCCGCGCCTGGCTCCGCGCGCATCCGGACCAGCGCGACGCCATGCTGCATAAAAACGAGCGCTTTGTGTTTTTCCGGCTGGATGACAGCGCCATTGTGGGCACAATGGCCAGCCCGCTGACGCCCTATGTGAGCCTGGCAACGGACCGCACCGTTGTGCCCCTGGGGGCCCCGGTGCTTTTCCGCGTGCCGTTTTCCCATTCGGATGAAAAGGGCGAGCGCGAATTCGCGCCGGTGCTGCTTACGGGCTTAGGCTTCGCACAGGATACAGGCGGCGGCATCAAGGGGCGCAGTGTTGATATTTTTTGCGGTTTCGGCGAAAAAGCGGCTTCAGAGGCTGGCCGCCTGAATACGGGCGGCGATGTGTGGCTTCTGCTGCCGCGCAGGCGCTGAGCCTGGCCTTGGGCATGTTCTTGCGGGCCGTTCAGGCCCTGCGTATACGATTCTGGCACGTTTTTCAGGGGGCATATCATGCGGATTAAAGCAACAGGCACGGGTTTTGATGGTTTTCAGGCGGATGCCGGCCAGGGCGACATTATTGACCTTGTGGATATCATTCCCGAAAGCGCCGATCCCCTTTCCCTGGAGCCGCAGGGCGCGCCTTCCCTGAACCTGGCCAAGGATGACCCCCTTGTGCTGACGGACCTGGCGGATCCGCTGCCTGAAAACGCGGGCGCGCTTCACCTGGAGGGGGCGGAACAGCCTGGCATGATGCCAGACCTGGCGGAATCTGAGCCCATGCCGGAAAAGCCTGTAGATTTGCTGCACCTGGCGGACCCCCTGCCGGAAGAAGAGCTTTTGGCGCCCAGGCCCGTAAGCCTTGACACGGGCGCCCTGCGCATTAACGACGAACCTTTGCCGCAGGCAGAACCACTGCAAACAGCATCCCCACAGGAGGCATCACCGCTAGCGCCATTGCC
>JAGADT010000093.1 GCA_017613475.1 Desulfovibrionaceae bacterium
AGCCCCACCAAAGGGCGGGTGCTCTTTGAAGGGACGGATCTCGCCGCCCTTGACAGCGATTCCAAGGCCCGGCTGCGCAACAAGCGGCTCGGCTTTGTCTTTCAGTTCCATCATCTGCTGCCGGAATTCAACACGCTTGAAAACGTTGCCATGCAGGCCCTTATTGCCGGCACGCCCCGCGAAGAAGCCCTGGCAAAAGCTGAAAAAGCCCTGGACCGCGTTGGCCTTTCCGACAGGAAAAACCACCAGGTCACAACGCTTTCAGGCGGCGAACGCCAGCGGGCCGCCATTGCCCGCGCCATCCTGCTTGAACCGGCGGTGCTGCTTGCCGACGAGCCTACGGGCAACCTTGACCAGAAAACCGGCGCCGCCGTCGCTGAACTTCTTATGGATCTCAACCAGTCGCTGCGCATGACGCTTGTGATAGTCACCCACAATTTGGACATGGCCTTTGCCATGCAGCGCTGCCTCGAATTACGGACCGGAGTCCTGTATGAAAAACACCGCTAAAATTTCCAGCCTGCTTTGCCTGCTGGGCGCCTTCCTTGCCTTTGCCGCCGTTCCCTGCGCCTTTGCCGCGCCGGCAGCCAGCAGCGTGCTGGTTTTGCCCTTCAAAGGCGAGGGGCCCAACGCTGCCGACGCCGCCAGGGGGCTTCCTGAACTTGTAGCCGGCGCGCTTAAGGAGCAGGGCTTCAGGACAGTTTCCCCCAGCTCGCTGAAAGGTCTCAGCAGCCAGCAGAAAAGCGGCACCATCAGCGCGGAAAATGCGCGCCAGCTGGCCAGGCGGAACGGTGCGGATTACGCCGTGTACGGCGTTCTCACCAGCGCCGGCGACAGCTTCAGCGTTGACGCCCGCATGGCCTCCGTTAAGGATTCCTCCAGCGCGGCGAGGCCGTATTTTGTGCAGCGCGGGCATTTGGTCGAGCTCAATTCCGCAGCCGGGGAACTCGCCTCCTCCATTGCCGGCAGCCTCCCCGCCCCGGTGAGCGCAGCTCCCGCCGCAAAGAGCGCCGGCCCGGTAAGCTCGGCGCCCCTCAAGCCAGGGGCCATTGCCGGCGTAAAAATCAACGGGCTGAAAATCCTTGACCCCGATGCCATCCTCATGCGCCTCAACACCTCAAAAGGCGACGTTGTCAACGAAGACACCATCAACGAGGAAACAAAGCGGCTCTGGGACACCGGCTACTTCAGCGACGTGAACGCCAGCGTTGAGCAAACCGGCGAGGGCCGCATGCTGGTCTTTAACGTTGTGGAAAAGCCCCGCATCTCGGACGTTAAGGTCAACGGATCCGACGCTGTCAGCAAAAGCGATATCCTTTCGGCGATGAGCTCAAAAACAGGCTCCGTGCTGAACGACAAGCTCCTCGCCCAGGATATCCAGAAAGTCACGGACCTCTACCGCAAAAAAGGCTATTACCTGGCGGAAGTCACCTATCATGTGGAGGAGCGCCCCAACTCTGCGTCAGCCGTCCTCGTGTTTGACGTCAAGGAAGGCAACAAGCTGTACATCAAGGACGTTTCCATTGACGGGCTTGAAACCATCCGCGAAAAGGACATCAAGAAAGACCTTGCCCTGAAGGAGAGGGGCATGTTCTCCTTCTTTACCAAGACCGGCGTGCTCCGTGACGAATACATCGAACGCGACACCGCGGCCATCACCGCGTACGGGCTCAACCACGGGTACACGGACATGCAGGTTGCCGCCCCGGACATCTCCTATGAAGAAGACGGCATCGTCATCAAGTTCCATGTTAAGGAAGGCAGGCAGTACAAGATCGGGGAAATCGCTTTCGGCGGCGATCTGATTGACACGCCTGACCGCCTGATGGAAATCATCCAGCTTGACACGCAAAAGGAAAAGGAAGGCTATTTCGCCCTCAACGTCATGCAGGATGACATCAAGAAACTTACAGACTTCTACGCGGACTACGGCTACGCCTTCGCTTCCGTTACGCCCCAGACAAAGCGCAGCGAAGACGGGGAGCACCTTGATGTCCGCTACATGATCGACAAGAAGCAGAAAGTCTATATCCGCCGCGTTAAGACCGAAGGCAACACCCGCACAAGGGACAACGTGATCCTGCGCGAAATGCGGCTTGGCGACGGCGACCTGCTGGACGGCGCCAAGATCCGCCGCTCCAACGAACGGCTCACCAGGCTCCGCTACTTCTCCGCCATTGACACCGCCCTGGAACCCACTGGCAACCCGGGTGAAGTTGACGTGAACGTCCGCGTAAAGGAAGACCAGACCGGCAGCGTCATGGGCGGCGTGGGCTATTCCTCCTACAACAAGTTCGGCGTCACCGCGAGCATTGAGGAACGCAACCTTTTCGGCAAGGGCTACAACCTGAGCCTTACAGGCTTCACCTCAGCCCGCAGCACCTCCCTCGACCTCTCCTTCATCAACCCGCGCCTCTACGATTCCGACTTCGGCCTGGGCTGGGATGCCTATGTTGTCCGCCAGGAATGGGATGACTTCAACAAAAAGACCCTGGGCAGCACCATCCACATCTCCTACCCCATCGGCGAATACACGTCCGTCGGCGTAGGATACCGTCTGGACCGCTACACCCTCTACAATATCCCTGAAACGGCGAGCCGGGCCTATAAGGAATACGAAGGCAAAAACCTTTCCAGCGTGGCCAGCGCCCGCGTTGTCTACGATTCCACGGACAGCAAGCAGGTGCCCTCCAAGGGCTTCATCTTCCGCTCGTTCACGGAATACGGCGGCGGCGGGCTCGGCGGCAACGACAACTTCATCAAGCCGCTCATTGAACTGCAGGGCTTCCACTCCATCTTCAGCAAGAACCATGTCTTCCACTGGAAAGGCCGCCTGGGCGCCGTGTACAAGAACACCAGCAAGCCCGTGCCCGTTTTCGACCGCTTCTTCATCGGCGGCATCGACAGCATCCGCGGCTATGACACAGAAGACATTTCCCCGCGCGACCGCGAGTTTGACGATGAAATCGGCGGCGACAGGATGGGCTTCCTGAACCTTGAATACATCTGGACCGTTGAACCTGAACTTGGCATTGCCCTTGTGCCCTTCTTTGACATCGGCTTCCAGAACGACTCTGAGCAGAGCAAGGCTTTCACCAACTTCAAACGGTCCGTCGGTCTTGAGCTCCGCTGGCGCTCCCCCATGGGCGACCTGCGTTTTGCCTACGGCTATCCGTTGGACAAGAGCGTGCGCGGCGAAAAGCTGAACGGGCGCTTCGAGTTCTCAATGGGACAGAACTTCTAAAAACGTCTGACGCGCCGGAGGGCCAGCCTCTCCGGCGCGCTTTCGCCCAGGCTGCGGGCTGGCTGGGCATTGCCGTTCACCGCAAGGCTCATGCAGCCGCCAGATACCGCGCATTTCATCGCGGCGTCCGTAATTGCCTGTGCTTCCCCGAAAACGCTGAAGCACAAGCCAGCAGCGCCATAATCCAGGGATTTCTCCTTCAGCTTTCACGGCAGCATCATGCGCTTACGTTTCTTTTTTGCACTCCTGCTCTGCCTTTTCGCCGTCCTGAACGGCCCGCAGGCAAGCCATGCCGCCGCCGCACCTTCACAGGAGCAGCTCTACAGCTCAGCCTGCTCCCGCCTCACCGCGCTGGAACGCAATCCAGGCCTCGCAAAATTCAGGGACCGCTGGCTTGGCCCCATCAGGCAGCTCGATGAGCTTTACGAGCAAAGCGCCAATTCCCCCCTGCGTCCGGATATCCTGTTCCAGTCCGCAAGGGGATACAGGGGGCTCTTCGGCTCCTCCCACAGCAAAGACGACGCTGACCAGGCCGTGCAGCGCTTACTCCGCCTGGCCGCCGACTATCCAGGCCATCCCAAAGCCGCCGAGGCCCTGCTTTCCGCAGCCCGCCTGAAAAGCTCCGTTTTCAAGGCCCATGCGGACGCCCGCAGGATACTGGAGCAAATCCAAAAGCAATATGCCGGCAGCAGCACTGCCAAAAACGCCGCAAGGCTTCTTGCCCAGCTTCCTGCCGGTAATGAGGCTTCCCCTCCCGGAAAAGCCTCATCCCCCTCAGCCCCTCCCAATGACGCGGAAGGCCTGAAAGTCACCGCCATTTCCTGGTCCTCGCGCCCCGCATCCGCCCAATTCGCAATCACGTTGTCAACGCAGACCCCCTGGGCGGCCTTTTCGCAAAAGAAATCAGCAAAAGGCGACCAGCCTGCCCGCCTGGTCATTGAACTGCCGGAAACCGTGCCCGCCCAGAAGCTCCCGCAGGGCGCGCGCTGCGGGCACGGCATTTTCAGGCGCATGCAGGTCAGCCTCAATGCTGCCGGGACAACCCGCATCATCCTGGACTTTTCTGACTTCAGAAGCTTTACCGTCACAGAAAAAGGCAATGCCCTCATTATCAACGTTTCAAACACGCTCCAGGGGGCTGCCGGCGCTGTGCCTATCGGCCAAAACCTGGGATCAGGCGGAAGGGCCAATCCCCGCCCCATAAGCTCCGAGGGCGACCTTGCCAGGCTGCCGGGCCTTCCGGTAAAGACGATTGTGCTGGATGCCGGGCACGGCGGAAACGACGGCGGGACCGCGCATTTTGACCTCATTGAAAAAAACATCACGCTTGATACGACGCAGCGTGTTGCCAGGTACCTGCGGAGAGCCGGCTTAAAAATACAGTTTACCCGCGACAGGGACACCCGCGTTGAGCTTGAGGAGCGCACCCGCATTGCCAACAGGGTTGGCGCAGACCTCTTTGTTTCCATCCACGTCAATGCCAACCAGCGGGAAGCCTGCTCCGGCTTTGAATGCTACTACCTCAACTATTCCAGCAGCAGATCCAGCTCCCGCGTCGCCAGCACGGAAAATACCGCTTCAGGACGCAACGAAAACGAGCTGCGCAGCCTCATCAAAGGCGTCGCCATCAACTCCAGGACGCACAAATCCCGCCTGCTCGCCCACTGCATTCAGTCCGCGGCGCTCAGCTACGTTAAGTCCCAGCGCTACCCCCTGCGCAACGGCGGCGTCCGCTCCGCCCCGTTCTGGGTGCTTGTGGGCACCCAAATGCCCGCCGTGCTGATTGAAATCGGCTACTGCACCAACCCCGATGAAGCCAAAAAGCTTGGCAGCGAACAGTACCGGGAAGTGCTTGCCCGCGGCATTGCCGAAGGCATCAAAAACTATGTGAAAAACCTCACGAAATCCAAATAGCACGCAGCGCACAAAAAAACGCGGGGCTTTAAGTCCCGCGTTTTTTGCGCCATGACGGCGCCGCTTACTATTTCCCTCAGCCCTGGCAAATATCCGCAAAAAAACCGTCCACGGCTTTGGCCAGGTCCTCAGGCTTCAGGATAAACTGCAGCCCCCTCTTCCCGGCGGAAACATAAATGCGGTCGTAGAGCTGGGCCGTTTCATGGATGACCACGGGATAGTTTTTTTTCCCGCCGACAGGGGAACACCCGCCCCGCATGTAGCCAGTTAAGGGCAAAACCTCTTTCAACGGAACCATTTCCGCGCTTTTGTTGCCCGTTACGGCTGCCACCCGCTTCAAATTAAGCTCAGCCGCGGCGGGGATGCAGGTCATCCAGATGCCGCCGGGCGTTGTGCACACAACCAGGGTCTTGAACACGGTCTCAGGATCGGCGTTCAGCTCATGCGCGGCCCGCACGGCGGAAAGGTCCTCCAGGTCAGGCGTAAATTCGGCCAGCTCATACGGAATGCCAAGCCCGTCCAGCACCCTTGCGGCGTTTGTTTTCTTTACCGGCATCGCCTGGCCCTCCTGCGCAAGCGCGAACGCACAACGCCGTACAGGATCGGCAGCAGTGAAACCGCGATAATGCCATAGACCATCAGGCTGAAATGCGTTTTAAACAACGGGATATTCCCAAAGAAATGCCCGGCGGAAACCAACAGCGCCACCCACAGCACAGCGCCGCTGATATTGAAGGACAAAAAGCGCACGGGGTGCATTAAGGCCACTCCGGCCACAAAGGGCGCAAAGGTCCGCACCACAGGGACAAAGCGGGCCAGAATAATGGCCTTTCCGCCATGCAGCCGGTAAAAGGCGTGCGCCTTTAAGAGATGCCGCTTGTTCAGCCAACGGTTATTGCGGTGAAAAATGGAGGGCCCGGTCAGGCGCCCGATTTCGTAATTCACGGCATCCCCGATGACCGCAGCGGCAAGGAGCACGGCCATGGCCAACGTATAGCTCAACAAGCCTGCGCCGGAAAGGGCGCCGGCGGCAAAGAGCAATGAATCGCCGGGGAGAAACGGGGTGACAACCAGCCCCGTTTCGCAAAACACCACGAAAAAGAGGATGACGTACAGCCACGCCCCATACTGCTGTACAAGGGCAAAGAGGTGCTGGTCAATGTGCAGCACAAAGGAAATGATAAAAGAGAATACCGAAGGATCGCTCATTGGGCGGCCTTGCCTTTCTGCGCGGCGGCTCTGCGGGCGCAGACCGCGCGGACCTGCCCGATGCGGGTCTTCATTTCTCCCGGGGCTATCCCAACGGGAATGCCCTTGGGCGTAAATACAAACATGTCCTGGCTGGCCAGCCCATCAGGACTCCACAAAAGCGGCGCCATGCTCCAGTTGATCTGCCTGGCGCTGCCAAGAGCCGCGTTTACGCCGGCCGCGTTCCAGCCTGGCTGAAGGTCCAGCGCCGCCGCGAAGCGGACAAAGTCATAGCCAAGCCCTGACCACATGTCCGCCCTGCTTTCCCCGGCCTCATCCAGGAGCGCCGTAAGGTTGCTGGCGGCTGGCGTGGGGTTGGCCTTGTTCCATGCTCCGGGGAAGACCGCGAGCCGCAGGTTGCTGGAATCAATAACCGGTCCCTGAGACATGCCATGCTCCCAGAGCGCCGTGCCCATTAAGAGCATCCGCTGTTCGCCATTAAAAATCAGGCAGGGGATCATCACCGCGGCATTGCTCCAGGAATCCGGCAGGAACAAGGCGTCGAAGCGCGGATCCGCCGCGTTCTGCGCGTCCTTGCCCACAAGCTGGGCCGCGATATTGTTCCACGCTGCGGTGTTCTTCGGCGGATACGAAAGCGCGTAGCTGTTCGGAGCCATCCCTTTGAAGAGCTCGGCTTTTTTGCGGCCAAACGAATCTTCAGGGTAGAGCACGGCAAAACGCGCGGCGCCGGCATCCCTGGCAAAACGCAGCATGGTGTTGACCTGGTCACGCTCGCTGGGGAAGAAACGCCAGGCTGTACGCCCTTCCTCCCCGTCTCCCAGAGCGGACAGGAAGGTGAAAAACGCCCGGCGCGATGTCATCTGCCTGTCCTTAACCTGCTTGAAGCGGGGCTTGGTAAGGGGGCCGCCCACGGTTACGCAGCGCGCGGGAAGCTCCTCAAGGAGGGAAAGCCACTGCGGATTTTCCGTATCCAGCAGATGGAGCTCCACATTCACGCCTGAGCGCCTAAGATCCGTCTGGGCAGCCCTGGCGCCCGCGGCA
>JAGADT010000094.1 GCA_017613475.1 Desulfovibrionaceae bacterium
GCGAAAGGTTTTCTTCAACGGCGGTTCATCCCCACGTGTGTGGGGAATACTCTAGAACAAAAAAATATATATTTCAAAATGTTATAAGTTTTCTTAAAATCTACCGACTATCAGGTTTGTTGCTGTTGATAAAATTTGACTAGCGAAAAGCCGTCAATATTAGTTGGCTCTCGTCGATTTTGACCAGTCGTAAGAAAATCAAAACCAGATTCATTGGCCGCACTCCATGCCATTACAGCGTTGCCTTCTTCCACTTCTTCCGTCACGATTTTCCAAAGTCTTTCTCGCACCTTGATAGAATAACTGCCCACGAATACTCCCGCACGAACTTCCAGCAACCAACGGGCCAAGAAACCACGTAGGCGGGGAGGCACTGCTTCAGTTACGATGACCAGC
Source organism: Desulfovibrionaceae bacterium (assembly GCA_017613475.1). Taxonomy (GTDB): domain Bacteria; phylum Desulfobacterota; class Desulfovibrionia; order Desulfovibrionales; family Desulfovibrionaceae; genus Avidesulfovibrio. The sequence goes on from JAGADT010000094.1 coordinate 397, forward strand.
ATCGCCGAGCCCCTCCTTTTCTGGGATGGCCACCGGCATGGCTTCCGGGTGCGGTGGTGGCAGGCTCTCGCCGGCAGCGGCTAAAACTTCTTCCATAACAGGAATGATGCGTCGGAGCAGACGTTGCTCGCGGAACATATCTCGACAGCGCAGGCGGACGTCTCTGGCAATATCCTGGCTTTGCTTTGCCGCAATCTGGAAGGCGGCGGGGATGACCGTATCGAATTTGAAGAGATCAGCAATGTCGTACACAAAAGACAGGGGTTTGCCTGTATGAATAAAACCAATGGCTGGGGCGTAGCCAGCCGCCAGTATTGCTGCCTCGCACACGCCGTACAGACAGTGGTTGGCGACGCTGACAGCCTTGTTCAACGGGTCTGCGGCGTCCCATTCCCGTGGATCATAACTGCGTTTACCCCAAGAGACATGATACCGCGCTGCCAGCAGCTTGTATAACGCCTTGACTCGCACACCCTCAATGCCACGCAATTGTTCGACGCTACGCTTCTGCGGGCTTTCCTCCCCAAAACGGAAACGGTACATGGCCCGTACCACTTTGAGTCGCAGGCTATCGTCCAATGCCAAGTTTGCCTGATACAACAGGCGGTCAGCGCGCGCTCCGCCGGGCTGCCCTGCGGAGTACAGCCGGACGCCGCTTTCACCAATCCAGAGCAGCAGAGTGCCGCAATCCGCTGCCAGTGCAACGGCGGCATGCGTGACCGTGGTTCCCGGTTCTAGCAGCAGACATGCCAACCCTCCCAGAGGGATCTGCATGCGCGTGCCTTGCTCGTCCACCAGCACCAAGGCGCCGTCCTCCACATCCAAACGCCCATAGCGCAGGAAGAGCATGGAACTGCGTTCCTTGATGGGAATGACTACGGAATCAAGTCGCACGGCGTGTTCCTTGGTGTTGCTGAATACGGCGCAGGCTGAACTGCCGAGCAGCGGTGGCGAAGGAAAGGGGCATGTCAGGTATGCTGTCCTCGCCCTCTTCGAAAGAAGGGGCATCTTGTGTCCAGACCAGCTCCTCGAGAGGACGCGGCAGGCACTGGCGCTCGGCTTCCTCCTCCGTGTCGAAGAGTCCGGCGAAGACCGGAGCCGCAGGGATGCAGCACTTGCGTCCCAGCCAGATACCCCACACCGGGTTTTGCACGGCTGCCGCTAATGGCTCCAGCAACGGACGCTCTCCGGTGAGGAACACGCGAAAGGAGGCGTCCAGCAGATACTGGCGGCGGGTGATGTGACAGTCCTTGCTGCCACCGCTGGCTTTGGGGGTGTTCATGACGGTGTGGTAATCTTCCAGACGCCGCACTGCCAGTTCCCTTTCTTTGCGCTGATGTGGAATGGCTACGGCCACAAAGCGCAGGTCGGTGCATTGGGCAAGCCACTTCTGTTCAGCCGTAGAACCACGCGGAAGGCCCAAGGCCGCGCAAAGCAGGCCCATGATGGCGCTGCGCGAGGGGAGCAGGTCCGTGCTGCGGCGATTGTACTGGCTTCTCGTGCCCCAGGACTGCAGGGGGCCCTCCAATCGTAGGGCCAGGCAGGCCGTCTCAGCGCACATGCCGCACTACCTCGTTCAGTAGTTGCGCAAGTGGCATGTCCGGCATACGGCATTCGGCCACGGACGTAATCCCCCATGTGGTCGTAAGGCGGGCGTATTCCTCCTCCAGCTTTTTGCGCGAGGCTTCTGCCAGCCCGCCCTTTGTCCAGACAGGTTCTTCAAAAGCATTAACTAGCTGAACGGGATGCCCCTTTTCCCGCACAACCGCCAGTACAAAGGAAGGCAGGGTTGCGGCGTGCATGGAATTGTGCCGAGCCGTGGGCATGGAGGTCAGAGTGGCGCGGACGAACATGCTGACAACCTCCTGACGTTCTTCAAGAGTGAGTCCGCCAAGGTGCACTTCGTCTGCCAGCATATCCAGATTTAGGGCCGCGAAACGGTAGTATGTGGCAGAATTGAACTCCAGTGTTCCTGTCATGCCCGCGCCGGCATCTTCCGCGTCTTCCGGCTTCAGGTCGTCCACAGCCGAGAAAAAATCAATCTCATTGGAAACGCGGTGGGTGGATAGGGCATGGCTGAACATTGCCGCGCCTTCAATCGTGAGAGTGTGGTCGCTGGCGACCATACGACCGAAGAGGGCAATGTCGGCGGCGTCACCAGGCAGGGTTTTGCCCAGGGCTTTTATGGCTTTCTTGGCGTCCTTGGTCTCCGCGTAGCCAGTCGCCATGACATCCAGCTCCTGTGGCGAGGAAAAAAAGAGCGTTTTTACCCGCGTTGGCGGATTGTCCAGCTTAGCAAGAGCATCTCCGAGTTTTTCGGCAGCCTGTTGCGCTTCTTCCTGTGAAAAACCACGTTGCGTCAACCTCGCACGGAGCGGTTCAAGGATCAAACGCGTGCGGTGGCCTCCAAAACGTTGCGGCAATTCCTCAGCCATAAGCTCTCTGATGGCCCGCTTCCAGCACTGGCTGGACACGCGGGCGCGCTGAGCATTCCCGAACATGGCCGTCTTGGGGGAGCCGAAGTCGTCGCGGTTGAGGCAGGCCACGGGCACGGATTGGATCATGTGCAGTTCCAGATGTCGCATGTGTTTATCCTTGCGTTATATACGCCGGTTAGAAGATGGGTTGCAAAAGCAGCATACCGAAGCCGAAGCCTTTGGCACTGCCCACGCCCTTGCGAAAGGCGGAAGCAAAAAGCTCCCTGTCCGTCACGTTGAGAACGCCCCGGAAGCGGACGCCCACATGCAGGCCGTTGACGCCCTGGCGGCGGAAAGGATGCCGCCCGGCCGGGTCAACGGCTAGAGGAGCATCATGTACCAGGCTGAAGCCGTGCTGTTGGGCCTTGGCTTCCAGCCAGCGGCGCTGATCATCTTCATGCACCAGGGGGACGCGTCGGCCGTTTTTGCGTCGTTGGCCGCTGGCGTCGCGGACCACCAGTTTGCGCGTGGGATTGGCCAGCAGGTCGAAGCGATAGCGGGCATGCTGCAAAAAGCCAGGGGCGATTTCCTTTGCCGCCCAACCGGAGGGCGGGCACCAGCCGGGCCGTAAGGGCTTGGGGCCGGAGAGAATGTAGGCCCGGCAGCCACTGTCCTGCCAGTCCAGACGCAGCAAAAAATCCCTGTCCGCGTCGGACATGTCGGGAAAGCACTGCCAGACGGCCTTGTGCCAGGCATAATTGTCCAGCAGGCGGCAGGACGCCAGATCGTCCTTGCTAAGAAGAACGCGGGCAAGCCAGGTCATGATACCGCCTCCCCATCAGCCCTCTCAGCCTGTTGCGTAGCCCAAAAATGTCTTGCCCAAGCCTCGCGCGCTCGGGGCCACGCTATCAGGTCTTTCTCCAACTGCTCGTAATTGACGGGAACGCCCTTGCTCCTAGCATAGAGCACCATGCGGGCTACGCGTTTACATATTTCCTCTGCATCTACGGCCTCAAGCATCCAGCCGAACTTTCGGGCTATCGGGCCGGGAGGCTCAGGTTTTTCGTTACCATTGACATTTTCTGTCACTTTCCACGGCTTTTCTTCGTTTACATTGCAAAGGTCACGGCAGGTATCGCCCATGTTACCATCAGCGCAGTTTTCTGGATGATGGGCAAAAAGACCTGCCACCGTGCGCACGGCGCGGGCTTTGCGATCCTGGCCAATGCCCTCGAAAGGTGCCAGATAGGGCCAGGCACGTGGTTCCGTGGTTGGCACCAGACCCTTGCGCAGAGCGGCGAGCACGCCGCGGTTATCCTTGTTGGTCAGTAAAAATTCCAATAGGGTCATGCCCGCACCTCCTTGTGGAGATCTAATATCTTGTTGGCTTGGGCCAGCAGCAGCCGCTGCCCCGCCACAAAGGCGCGCAACTGGCGCTGTCCGTCGCCGCGGCAGGCAGCCGCATAGGCGTCGAGAGCACTTTGGCGCAATATCCGCCGCCAGGCAGTTTGTCGATCCGGGAAATCCTTTGAGCCCAGTGCATCCAGTGCTGACATGAGCAGGGGCAAAGCGCGTTCCACGGCTGTCCAGTAGTCGCGGGATGCCTGGGCTCGCAGCTTGTCGCACTCTTCGCTCCTCTTGGCACCCGCCAGCTTCAGGCGTAAGGGCCAGCCGCCGTCCAGGGCAGTGCGCCAGCGTTGCATGGCAAATGCCAGGGCCATACGCTCCACATCCTCGGATTTTTGCACTTCGGTGGCGTAGAATTCGTGCCCTTCCGTCCGCAACAAAGGCGCGGGCACATGAAAGACTGATTCCACCATGTCCACAATGTTGGCCTGGTCGCGTGCCAGTCC
>JAGADT010000095.1 GCA_017613475.1 Desulfovibrionaceae bacterium
CACGGCGGCCAGGCGCAAGGAGTTCACCGAAGCGCAGGAGCGCGCCATCCAGAACAGGAGGCTGGACAACGCCGAAGCCCGCCAGGCCTTTGCCAACCGCATTGCCCTGGGCCAGCTCCTGCAGCAGGGCCGGCACAACGACCTGCTGGAACGCAAGAACCTCTTTGACGCCTTCCAGAAGTATTGGAAGGAGCATCAGGATGCAGGCCCGTTCCTGCGCGCCATGTCCGCGGTCTACAGCCGGGTCCCGCAGGCCAGCCCCGGCGGCATTGCCAGCATCTTTGGCGCTGCCGGAACCTCCGGCGCAAACTCCCCGGGCGCAAGCTCCAGCGCCTATGGCGCGGGCCTGCCCGTGGTGCCGATTCCAGGCATTCCAGGCGGGCTCTTAACCCGGCAAGCGAAGGAAACGGGCATGTCTCCTGCCGCCGAAAACAAAGGTCCTGCCCCCGATGCCAAAACCCCGAATGCCGAAGCCCCTGCCTCCACTGCCGAAAGCAGCGCCCCCCAAGCCGCAAAGGCAGCCGCAAAACAGGCGATTGAGACGCCAGCGGCGGCAAAGGCTGCGCCTTCAATGCCGGCGGCACTGCCTCCGTGGCTGAAGCGAAAGGAGAGGGCGGCGCCCCTGCAGCCCGCAAGGCCGGCAGCGCAGGCGGCACGGGGCCTGCCCTGGCGCTTCTGAGGGGGATACGCCCGGGATATTGCCAGGACAATGCCCCCAAAAGCCCGCGCTCCAACGCATCAGGCTGGAACGCGGGCTTCTTCTGTCCGTCATGGCAATAAGCAGGCAGCGGCACTTCGCGTCTCCTGCATTGCCTCTAAGAAAATTCATAACCATATCAGGCTATTGCCATCATTTTTTGAGCCTTGCGCATAATTTGGCTCAAAAGTAATTGACATTGAATTTCATTTTCTATACATTCTACCCATCGCATTGCTTAAACCTTTTACGCTGGAGCCTGGACATGCGCGAGACCTCTCTGGATCCCACCATCTCGTTTCATAAAAGGGAAGGATCGTTCTTTGTGAAAGTATATAAGGACCTGAACCATGGAACATTGGGCACGCTGCGCGAGCTGCTTGCCCTGGCGTCGACCGACAGCCGCCTGTTCCTGGATCTCAGAAGCCTGCATTCCATCTCAGAGCAGGAAAAAGCCTCGCTGAGGGATGTCCTGTCTTCATCAGCGATTCCGCAAAAAAGCATTTTCTTCAAGGGAGAAATGGGCTTTTCCGTTGCCGTAGATGGAAACAAGGTGCTTATTTCGCGGAAAAAAGGGTCCGGAATGGAAGCGGGCGCAAAAAAAGCGCTGGCGGTGGCGGCGCATGGCACGCATCAATGCAAATGCTGCGGCAAATGCAGGACGTGCAGGCATCACAGCCATGAGGCGCTGCTTGCAAGCTAGCATTGGCCTGCCCATGATGCGCAAGGCTTTTCCCTAAAACATCAAAACATCTCTGGAGGTCCTTATAATGAGCCGTGCCCTTATCATCTATGGTTCAACGACCGGCAACACGGAAAGCATCGCGGAGGAAATAGAAGCCGTCCTCTCCGGCGCCGGGGTCGAAACGGTCATCAGGAATGCCGCCGACATCAGCGCCGCGGAGAATCTCGCGGAGGGTTTTGACGCTGTGCTGATGGGCTGCAGCTGCTGGGGCGATGAAGAGATCGAGCTCCAGGAAGATTTTGTCCCCCTCGCCGAAAAGTTCAGTGAAATGGGCCTGAAGGGCAAAAAAGTGGCGGCGTTCGCCTCCGGGGATTCCTCGTACCAGCATTACTGCGCCGCCGTGGACGTTATTGAAGCTGCCGCCCGTGAAAATGGCGCCAGCCTTATTGCCGAGGGGCTCCGCGTTGAAGGGGCGGCATCAGACGCGCCAGACGACGTCAGGAACTTTGCCCAGAAAATTGCCGAAGCGCTCGCCTCATAAGGAAATGTTCCAGTAAAAGAAAACAAAACGCTGATGATGGAAGGGCCTTCCATCTCAGCGTTTTTTATGCCCCTGCGTGAGAATTGCAGGAGCGCGGCCCCGCCTAAAACTCCATGGCAAAGCCTGTGCAGAACTGCGCGGCCCTGTCCCCCAGCTCCTCCTTCAGCACGGCGAAAGCCTGCGCGCCGGTGCAGTGCCCCGTACACACGGACTCCACGCCCGTATCCCTCAGCCGCCGCGCGAAGTCCCGCACCTGATCCGCGCTCTTGTTGCAGAGATGGAAGCCGCCGATCATGGCGTGCAGCCTCCTGCCGGGGAAGCGCTCCGCCGCCTCGCGCACAATCCTGTCTGCTCCCGCGTGCGAGCAGCTGTTAAAAAGCACCAGTCCTGACGGCAGGTCAAAAACAAGGCTCTGCTCGTGGCAGAAGTCATCCGGGCGAAAGCCCTCCCCCTCCCGCAGAAACATGCCCTCGGCAAGACCCGCGCTATCAAATCCGGGCATGGCGTGCGGAAGCACAAAGACGCCCTCCTCCACCTGCTTCATGCCGCGCGCCCTCCTGAGGCGGCTCCCCGCCTTTGCGAGGATGCCAGGGGCAATGCCGATGTACTTCCACCCGCCGTCCTTCCTCTTCCAGCAGTTTTCCCGGCAGCTGGCGCTCACCCAAAGGTCCGCCCTGCTGTTAATCTCAAAAAAGGAGGCGAATCCATTCGCATGGTCGTGATGCGCGTGGGAGAGCAGCGCGTGGCCGACAAGAGAGAGGTCGATGCCCAGCGCCCGCGCGTTCTTCAGGTACAGGTCCGACTGCCCGGCATCGAGGAGAAAACGCTGCCCGTTGCACTCAATGTGGATGCTCAGCCCCCATTCGCCGGGGAGCGTCTCCGTTCCGACGTTATCAACAAGCACCGTCATTTTCATGCGCATCCACCTCGCTTAAAAAATCCTGATTCGTGCCGCGCAGCAGGGCCGCCGCGATCTGGAAAGGGACAGCTTCGCCTGATCCTAAGCAGCGGCAGTACGGAAAGCCGCGCCGTTTGAGGGGCGTCATAGTGCCTGAGAGGCGGCATCCCGCTTCAGCCCCTCCGCATAGGCGAAGGAATCCAAAAGCTCCTGCTCGTTAAACAGTCCTGTCCTGGAGGCGCTGTCTGCGTAAGAGACCTTTTTCAGCACTTCCCAGTGCGGCGAGCACACCGTTTCAAGGACCTTCTGGACCCGCATCTCACGGAACTTGTGGGCGCGCATGTGGTAGCGGACGCAGAAGGCAATGGGGCCAGAGTCTCTTTTAGGGATGCCCAGGCGTTTCGCCACGCACCTGAAAACAGAAAGCCCCGCCATTTCATGCCCGTAAAAACGGTGGTAGGGATGCGTCTCTGCATCATAGCCATCAGCGCAGGAGGCCTTGCCGATATCGTGGAACAGCACCGCGATTTTGCTCAGGGGATCAAAGGCGCGCGCATCCGCTATTTTAAGGCAGCAGAGCGTGTGCTCCAGCGGATTGCCCTCGGGGTGAAAGGCTTTTTTGTGCAGGTAATTATCCAGCCAAAAAGCCTCGGGCAGCCATTCCATAATGCTGCCGTCATCGCACATGGCTTCCATGCGCCGCGCAAAATCCGGCATTTCCACCAGCTTCCAGAGATCTGCATACGTGAACATGAGCGCCTCCCATAATTTCCCGGACAGGCTAACAAGAAACAGACCGCCTGTCATCAGACGCGGACTGAGGCACTGCCCCCTTTATTATGTTCCTTTCCCTGATGGTTTTGCCAAATCCCGCTGCCTGCCGAAAATACACATAGGCGGGAGCCAGGCAATGCAGCCCGTTCCCGCCCCATGTTTTTTTGTGCCTGTTACGCACTGGTCAGCTTACGCGTTTGACGTGGGCGCCGCCAATCCCGCCTTCGCCCAGACTTCGTTCCTGGCGGCGTCTGTTTGCGTCGGGGTGGGTGAGGCCGCACCCAGGTACTGCGTAAACTGCGTCAGGGTATCCGTAAACACGATGTTGTGCGTGGCGTCGTTCCAGCCCTGGACCGTGATCTTTTGGCTGCTGTCCGACTTGCGGGTAATCACAAGGCTTGTGCCGCTCTTCGCCTGCGTGATGTCAGACTCACTGAGCCCGCCAAAGAGCAGCGTCATGGTGCCGTTCGTGGCCTGG
>JAGADT010000096.1 GCA_017613475.1 Desulfovibrionaceae bacterium
ATTTGGTGCGTAGCCATAATCATCGTCATGCCTGCGTTGGCCAGGGAGCGGATAACTGAAAGCACTTCGCCTACAAGCTCAGGGTCAAGCGCGGAAGTGGGCTCATCAAGGAGCATGACCTTTGGATCCATGGCCAATGCCCTCGCGATGGCCACGCGCTGTTTCTGTCCGCCGGAAAGCTGTGCGGGGTAGAGGGCGGCGCGGGCTGCGAGCCCTACGCGCTCCAGTTCCTGCATGGCGCGGTCCCTGGCTTGCTTTTGCGTATAGCCCTTGACCTTGCGCAGGGCGATAGCCACGTTTTCTTCCGCCGAAAGGTGGTCAAAGAGGTTGAAATCCTGGAAAATCATGCCGACCTGCTGGCGCAGGAGGCTGAGCTCCCTGGGATTTTTTGCGTTAATGGGCGTTCCTTCAAGCAGTATCGTGCCCGTATCCGGCGCAAGGAGGTAGTTGAGGCACTGCAGAAGCGTGCTTTTGCCGCCTCCTGAGGGGCCGATGAGCACAGTGACGGCGCCAAGCTCCAGGTCAAAGGAGATGTCTTCAAGGATTTGCCTTCCGCCAAGCACCTTGCCAAGCCCTCTGACGGATAAAACGGGGGAGGTCTGCTCGTTCATTCAACTATCCTTATCCTGACCCCTTCAGCGGGAGGGGCGGACGGTGTGGATTACATTGCCTCCGGCACGGCGTAGCCGGGGATGCGCACTTTCTTTTCCAGGCGGCGCAGCAAAGAGACGCCCAGCATGGTGATGCAGAAATAGAGCAGCCCCGCCGTGACGTACAGGGGGAGGTGCTCATAGGTCCTGGAGGCCACAAAATGCGTGCGGGCCATGATTTCCGGGGTGCCCAGCACAAAGCACATGGCGGAGTCTTTCAGCAGGATGGAAAATTCGTTGGACCAGCCGGGGATGGAAAGGCGCAGGGCCTGCGGGAGGATGATGTGGATGATGCCCTGCCATTCGCTCATGCCAAGGGCGAAGGCGGCTTTCATCTGTCCCGCGGGGAGCCCCTGGATGGCGCCGCGGAAAATTTGTGACTGGTAGGCAGAGGAGGCCATGCCCAGCACGAGGCAGGAGGCCGCGATGGTGGAGAGGTTCAGCCCGATGAGCTCAGTCAGCCCGAAGTAAAAGAGGAAAAGGAGCAGCAGGACAGGCATTCCGCGGAAAAACCAGACGTATGCGGCAACGAGCGCCCGCGCCCAGCGCGGCCCGTATACCTGGGTGACGGCCAGCGGCACGCCGACGCAGAGCCCCAGGAAGAGCGAGCCCAGGACGGTGAGGATTGTCACCAGACTTCCCTGGAGGATGTAGGGAAGGGCGTTGAAAATAACGGGAAGTTTCGCGGTCAGGATGTCTAGCACGAGGCCTCCGGGCGTATCGCGCCGCCCTTGGGGAACGCCGCCGCCCCCGCAGCGGCCAGGCCGTTTGCAGGGGCGGGTTTATGGAAGGGAAGGAGAGTTATTTCTTTTCGGTGTATTTTTTTACGATTTCCGGCCAGTAGGGATCAGCCTTGAGCAGCTTGAAGCCTTCGTTGATTTTCTGGCGGAGTTCTGCGTCTTCGTTGCGGGTGGCAACGCCAAAGTCGTCAGGCTGGGCGAAATCGCCGACAATCTGGATCGGCTTGCCCTTGTTGATGGCGTCCTGGGCGGGGGCGCTGTCCATGCCAACGGCTTCAACGCGGCCATGGAGCATGTCTTCAATGGCCATGGGGGCGGAATCGTAATGGCGCAGCGTGTAGTTGAAGATGGTTACGCCGGCAATGTCGCCGCCATCCTTGAGGATCTTTTCAAGGTGTTCGTGCTCGTTGGTGCCGCGCTGCACGCCCACAAGCTTTTTGCCGCTGAGGATGTCCTTCATGGTCAGGGCGCTGCCTTTTTTCGTCACGAAGACCTTGCGCACGGACCAGTAGGGTTCAGAGAAGGTCACCTGCTTCTTGCGTTCTTCGGAAATGCTCATGCCGGAGCAGACCATGTCGATTTTCTTGGCCAGCAGGGCGGGGATGATGCCGTCCCAGTCCATGGGCTGGTGCTTGACTTCAAAGCCCATTTTCTTGGCGATCCAGTTCATGGCCGCTACATCGAGCCCGTCGGGATTGCCCTTTTCATCCACATAGGCGTGGGGCGGGTAGTTGGCGTCGATGCCGTTGATGTAGGTTTTGGCAAGGGTTTTCGCGGGCAGCAGGGCCGCGGCAAGCAGCAGGGAAAGGGTGAGCAGAGCAAGTTTTTTCATGATCTCCTCCGGGAAATATTGTGGGGGCATTTCAGGCTGTTCCGGGATGCCGCGCGAAGAAAGATGAAGGCGCAGGGACTCTTTCGGAACGCTTGCTGCCAGCACAGGACAATAGCAAAGACTCATGCAGGGCGCAAGCCTTGGCCCACGCGGCGGCAAGCCGCTTTTGCCATTTTGCGTGTGCTCTGAGCCTGCTGTAGAAAATAAGCGCTTCCAGACTCATGCGCCTTGTATCTGCACAGGGCTGCATGCTGAACACAATTACCGCCCTGAATGATGCGTTATCTTTCAGGGCGGCGTTACAGCAGAAGTCCCTGGCTCAGGCTGCAAAGGCATGGCAGATGGAAGCAGAGGGAACGGGCGTTTCAGGCGCGGGGTTCTTCAGAAGAGCAGCAGTCCGGCTTTGAAGACGGGCAGCATTTACATCCTGAGCAGCAGCGCTCTCCTTTTGCGGCGCGGATAACGCGCCAGACAGCGTAGGCCGCAGCAGCTGCGATGACGGCAAAAACAAAAATCTCTTCCATGAACGTCTCCTTTTATTGAAAAGTGATTTCAAAATAAGGAATCTTTGCTGTTCGTCAAGGCGTGTGGGAGGGCCGTATGAAAAAGTCCCGGCGAGTTCAGGGTGGGCAGGCTATTTCTTCCAGCGGTTGTGCATCCAGAACCACTGCTCAGGAGCAAGGCGTATCATGCGTTCCATGGCTCTTGTATAGAACGTTGCTGCGCTGCGGATGCGGGCGTCGTTGTTTCCCTCAAGGGTGATGGGATCCAGGACATCGGGCTCTATATGGAGCAGGTAGCCTTCGCCCTTCCGCAGGATGCAGAGCGGGAAGATGAGGGCCTTGCCGCGGATGGCAAGCAGGGCCGGGCCCATGTTGACGGCGGCTTCTTCCCCGAGGAAGGGGATGCGCAGCGATTCGCTGCTTCCGGTGTGGTGGTCGACCAGGAATATCACGGTCCCCTGCTGCCTGAGGATGCGCAGGACAGGCATCACAGCGTTGCGGTGCCCGATAATCTGATTGCCGTGGAAGCCCCGCTGCCTGATCATGAAATCATTGAACACCTGGTTTCCATAGCGCCGCACAACGGCGGACCCGATTTTGTCCATTGGGCAGATAACGCCATGGAGCGTGGCCAAAAGCTCCCAGGCGCCAAGATGTCCTGTGCTGACGACAACAGGCCTGCCGCCCGCCTTCATTGTACTGAGGGTGTTTTCTGCATCGCAGGTGAAAAGGGGCGCTTCGCAGCGGCAGTAGGGGATGAATGCGGCTTCAAGGAAAGAGAGCGCGTTATGGTTGAAGCTTTCCCTCGCGATAGCCTTTGCTTCGGCTTCGGGAACGGAGAGGTGGTCGCGGATGTTGCGGATGGCCAGCGCCCGCCTGGACGGCAGCGAGTGCCAGAGCGCAGCGCCAAGACCCATGGCGATCCTGCGCAGGTTCTTATGGCCAAGGCGCCCCGTGGCGTCAGAGGCCGTGCGGAGAGCCGTGTAGAGCAGGCGCTGCATAAACGTGCGTTCGGCAGAAGGATCAGTCATGGCAGGTATCCGGCGTTATGGCGTTGAGGCGTTCCTCAAGTTCCCGGCACGCCCTGCGGAGCGAAGCCGGGCTGTTTGGGTCTGCCTGGGGGAACCATGGGTCGCCGTAGTAGGTGTGCATGGCGGAAAAGGGCAGCGGGAGCTGGAAGCGGTCCCAGCTTGAAAAAACCTTGGCGCGGCTCATGAATGTGCGGACGGGAATGATGGGGCGCCCTGTCTGGGCGGCCAGCCAGATGGCGCCGGGCTTTGCCTTGTGGCGGGGGCCTTTGGGGCCGTCTACAGGAATGCACATGCTGTAGCCGCCGTCCCTGATGGCTGTGATCATTTCGTGCAGGGCCGCCGCTCCGCCGCGGTTGCTCGACCCCCTGGCCAGGCGCACGTTGTAGCTGCGGACGACGGGGGTCACGCATTCGCCGTCGCGGCTGCTGCTGATCAGCGCCATGTATGAAAGTTCTTTCTTCATGAGCAGGGCGGGAAAGATTTCGTCATGCCAAAAGCAGGTGATGGCAGGCTGGGCGCCGATCAGGGCCTGCCTGTTGGATTCTCTGAATGTCAGGGTGCTGCACCAGAGCCTGTAGAGGGCAATCAGGGGGATGCCTATGAGGGATGGGGGAACTTTCATGGCTTGCTCAGGGCTGGTGGTTGGTGGAGCTTGCCGTAAGCGGCGGTTCAGGCGTTTCCCTGAAACTGCATTTTGTACAGCCTGTTGTACAGCTCGCAGCGCTTAAGCAGGTCTTCGTGGCGCCCAATGTCAACAATGCGTCCGCGTTCCATGACAACAATGGCGTCGGCCCCCAGGATGGTGGAGAGCCTGTGGGCGATGATCAGGCTGGTGCGTCCTTCCATGAGGTTGTTCAGGGCGCGCTGCACAATGCGTTCCGCCTCTGAATCCAGCGCGCTTGTGGCCTCATCCAGGATGAGCAGGGGTGCGTCCTTAAGGATGGCCCGGGCGATGGTTATCCGCTGGCGCTGCCCGCCTGAGAGCTTGACGCCGCGCTCGCCCATCACGGTCTCATAGCCTTCAGGCAGCGACTCAATGAAGGTGTCGGCATGGGCGGCATGGGCGGCTTTTTTAACGTCTTCCAGCAGCGCTTCAGGATCATCGGGGAGGGTTTCGCTGCGGCCGTAGGCGATGTTTTCCTTAAGCGTCATGTCAAAGAGGAAGGGCTCCTGCGCCACCAGGGCTATGCTGCGCCGCAGGGAGGCCAGGGTATAGTCAGTTACAGGGCGGCCGTTGATCAGGATGCGCCCTGCACTTGGGTCGTAGAAGCGGGGGATGAGGCTCACAAGGGAGGTCTTTCCGGCACCGGACGGGCCGACAAAGGCGATTTTCTGCCCTGCCTTGACGGTCAGGCAAATGTCGCTCAGCGCGGCGGCGCTTTCGGCATCAGGGCCTTGCGCATCCGCCTGGTCGTATGTGAGTGAAACATGGTCGAAAACGAGTTCGCGGAAGGGTTCGTCAAATTCCGTGGTCCCCCCTGCTTCAACGATAAGCGTGGGGTCATCCAGCATGGCGAAGACGCGCTCAGCGCCGGCAAGGGCGTTTTGCACATCCATATTGGCGGAGTTAAATGACTTGAAAGGATCGTAGAGCATAATGAGCGCGGCGATAAAGGAGAAAAAGGTGCCCGGCGTCATGGCGCCGTCAATGACCTTTGTGCCTCCGTACCAGAGGATGACGCCGATGCCCACGGCGGCGATCAGCTCCATGACGGGGGAGGAGAGTTCGCCTACTTTTGTGCGCCTGAAGGCAATATCCACGAGCTTTTGGTTGCCCTGGTCAAAGCGGCGGGTTTCGCGCTGTTCCGTGGCAAAAGCCTTGATGACGCGGATGCCGCTGAAAAGCTCCTGAAGCGTGGCTGAAAATTCCGCGTTGACTTCGGCCCCGCGCCGGCCATAGCGGCGGAGCGCCCGGCTGAAGGTAACAACGGGGGCGGCGGCAATGGGCAGCACAACCATGGCCCAGCAGGCCAGCTCAAAGTTCTGGTAAAAGACAACGCCGATAAGCCCGGCTACCGTGAGGATCTGCCGGAACATCTGAACAAAGGCGGTCAGGCTGGAGCTGATCATGTTCACGTCGTTGATAATCCGCGACATGAGCACGCCGACCTGCGTTTTTTCATAAAAAGCCAGCGGAAGCCCCGCGATTTTGGCAAAAAGCTGTCCGCGCAGGTTTTTCAGGACGCAGAGGGCGCTGTACGTCATGCACAGGCTCTGCGTGTAGCGGCCCACGCCCTTGAGGAGCATGAGCCCGATGTAGATGAGCGGAACGATTCCTAAGGCTTTGAGGTCTTTGCGGATGAAAATGTCATCCATGGCCGGCTTGATGAGCCAGGCCGTGCCTGCGGTGCTGAGCGAAACAAGCCCTGAGGCGATGATTGCGAGGAAAATATGCCATTTATAAGGGAAAAAATACGTTCCGATGCGTTTCAAAAGCTTCCTGTCGAGGCGGGAAGGCTTTTTCTTGGGAGCGGCAGAGGCTTCTTTCATGAAGGCGAATCCTGGAGTAAAGATTGCGATGAGCCGCACTATAGCCTACATTTGCCTGAAGGAAAAGCCGACAGGCGGGTGAATGGACGGCCGGCACTGAGGAGGCGGTGAAAACGATGATGCGGATCAACAAATTTTTGGCTGAAGCGGGTGTGTGCTCCCGGAGGGGGGCGGATGCGCTGGTGCTTTCAGGCGCGGTGCTGATCAACGGGCTGGCGGCGGAAATAGGGGCGCAGGTTGATGAGGCAAAAGACAGGGTTGAGGTCAACGGAGTTCTCGTTGCGCCCAAAAAGAGCCAGCCATGCTGCCTGATGCTTAACAAGCCCGTGAGGGTTTTGTCTACAGCGAGGGACCCTGAGGGGCGGCAGACTGTTTTGGATTTGGTACCGGAACCTTTGCGCATGGGGCGCCGCCTGTACCCCGTTGGCCGGCTGGATTATTTTTCCGAAGGGCTGATTCTGCTCACGGATGACGGGGCGCTGACCCAGCGGCTGGTGCATCCGCGGCATCATGTGGCCAAAACCTACCGCGTGCTTGTCAGGGGGCGGGTGACGGATGCCGCGCTCAAGGCAATGCGCGGGGGCATGACGCTTGCGGAAGGCGAGCGCCTGGCCCCCGTGGACGTAAAGGTTTTAAGCGGGCGGGAAGGGAAAACACAGCTTGAGATGACGCTGCGCCAGGGGGTCAACCGCCAGATCCGCAGGATGATGCGGGATCTGGGGCTGACAGTGCTAAGGCTCATACGTGTTGCTGAAGGTCCGCTTGCTCTTGGCAGCCTGCCTGTTGGCGGCGTGCGTCCGTTAAGCCAGGGCGAGCTTAGCGCGCTGCGCCGGGAACTTGGGCTTGAGGATTAATCCCAGACCAGGGCGGACCATTCCTCGGAAACAACGCGCCGCGGGGTCCCCAACGCCTTGTAGGCTTCAGCCACGGCATCAGCCTGGATGGTCAGGATGCCGGAAAGCACCAGCACGCCGCCCGGCTTTACCGCGGCCATGATATCCTGGGCCATTTCCCTGAGCGGGGCGGCCAGGATGTTGGCAATCACCAGGTCAAAGGTTTCTCCGCCGGCGTTTTCAATGCTGCCGGAACGGACTTCAAAGTTAGCGGCGTGGTTGATTTCGCGGTTTTCGCGGGCGTTGTCTACGGCAAGGGGGTCAATGTCGGCGCCAATGCCGGACAAGCCGCAGAGCACGCAGCCAATGCCCAGGATGCCGGAGCCTGTGCCTAAATCGAAAAAGCGCATGCCTGGCTTGATGCGGCCTGCGTCAAGCAGTTCGGAAATGGCTGTCAGGCAGAGCACTGTGGTGTTGTGGTGCCCGGTGCCGAAGGCGCATTTGGGTTCAATCACAATGGGCGTTGTGTCCCTGGGGGCGTCTTTCAGGCGCCATGGGGGGAGCACAGTAAAGCGGCCGCAGTTTACCGGCGTGAAAAAGTCTTTCCACGCGGCCTGCCAGTCCTGCTGGGGCACAAGGCTCCTAGTGAGCGCGGCAGAAGGCGCGAAGAGCTGGATTTCGGCGCAGAGCTTTTCCACCACGCCCGCGTTTTCGCAGTGCACGCTGTATTTTGTTTCTCCCGTTGGGAGGGATTCCTCCTGCCAGCCATAGGGGGACAGGCGGGCCAAGACGCCCAGCACGGCGTCGCTATCATCTTCTTCAGCCAGGATATCAATACGGATAAGATCCGCCATAATGGATTCTCCTTGAAAAATACATGCGCTTCCAGCATAACGGGCGGGGCATTGCCCCGTCAATCGCCGCGCGGGGGGGGCATTGCCTTTGCCATGGCTATTTTATTTATTCTTTGCCTTTACAGATGCCTGGGAAGGGGCTATAAACAGGCAAAACGCCACGGAAGATGTTATGCTTTTTTTGAGTATCATGTGCGCTGTCCGGCTGCCTGTTATGAACCGCAGATCCGCCTGCCTTCTTCGTGGTGTTCCCCTTTGCCCCGTTTCGCCGGGGTTTTTTTTTGCCGGGCGGCATTGCCGCTTTTACTCAAGTGCGTGGGCAAAGGCTTTCCAGAGACCGCTGATGATGAACTTGAAAAAAGTGTTAATGGCACCTCAGGTTCATAAGCGGAGGATTTCCAAGACCGTGGATAAGGAACGTGAATAAAAGCCGCAATGCGGCGCGTCATCCTCTAACCTGGCAAGGACAACCATGCAACAGGAAACATTCATTTGGCGTCACAAAGACCTGCTGGACGTGGATCAGCTGACGCGCGAGGAGGTCTTCCTCCTGCTGGATACCGCCGCGTCGCTGCATGAAGTCAACTTGCGTTCAATCAAAAAAGCCCCGGTGCTCAAAGGCAAGAGCATC
Organism: Desulfovibrionaceae bacterium; assembly: GCA_017613475.1. Classification (GTDB taxonomy): domain Bacteria; phylum Desulfobacterota; class Desulfovibrionia; order Desulfovibrionales; family Desulfovibrionaceae; genus Avidesulfovibrio. The sequence continues at coordinate 8,565 of JAGADT010000096.1, forward strand.
ATCCTGTTTTTTGCGGAAGACAGCACGAGGACCAAAACCTCGTTTGACATTGCCGGCAAGCGCCTTGGCGCGGATACCTTTGGTCTGAGCAAGTCCGGCTCAAGCATGCAGAAGGGCGAGAGCCTCAAGGATACGGCGCTTACCCTTGAAGCCATGCATCCCGATGTCATTGTCATCCGCCACCAATGCAGCGGGGCGGCAAGGTTTTTGGCGGAAAGGCTGCCCTCCTGCTCCATTGTTAACGCGGGGGACGGCTGGCACGCGCATCCGACGCAGTCCCTGCTGGATGCCTTCACGTTGCGCCGCCACTGGAACGGTGAGTTCGAGGGCAAGACAGTCCTCATCGTGGGTGACTGCGCGCACAGCCGCGTTTTCCGTTCTGACGTGCAGCTTTTGACCCTGCTGGGCGTTAAGGTCCGTATCTGCGCTCCGCGCACGCTGCTGCCCGCCGGCGTTGAAAGCTGGCCTGTGGAAGTCTTTTCCAATCTGGATGAGGCTCTCCCCGGCGTGGATGTCGTCATGTGCCTCCGCCTGCAGCTGGAGCGCATGGCAGCGGGGCTACTGCCTGACATGCGGGAATATTCCGCGCGCTACTGCCTGAATCCCCGCCATCTGGAGCTGGCCAATCCCGGGGCAAAGGTCATGCATCCGGGGCCCATCATGCGCGGCAACGACGTATCCGCCGCCGTGGCGGACAGCCCGGATTCCCTTATCCTGACGCAGGTTGAGTCCGGCGTGGCCGTGCGCATGGCTGCGCTGTTCCTCCTTGCAACACGTTCTGACAATGGAGCGCGCGCATGATCAGCTTTATTCTTGCCAACGCACGGCTTCTGGGGCGCCTGGTTGATGTGCTTGTGGAGGACGGCCGCATTGCCGCGTGCGGTGAAACGGGTTCCGTTGCCGCGCCGGAGGGCGCAGAGCGCATTGATGCCGGCGGCCAGATATTGTTCCCCAGCTTTATCGATGCGCACACGCATCTGCGCGAGCCTGGCTTTGAATGGAAGGAAGACGTGGCCTCAGGCCTTTCCGCTGCCGCGCACGGCGGCTTTGGGGCCATTATGTGCATGGCCAATACTTCGCCTGTGAATGATGAAGCCTCGGTTACGCGGCTTATCATGGAAAAGGGCCGGCAGGCTTTTCCGCATGGGCCCAGGGTGCATCCCATCGGCGCGGCAACAGTGGGCCTCAAGGGTGAGGCCATGGCGCCGCTTGCGGAACTTTGCGAAGCGGGCTGCGTGGCCTTTTCCAACGACGGCGTCCCGCTGAAAAGCACGGAAATCCTGCGCCGCGTCATGGAATACGCCTCCGATCTCGGGCTGCGCGTTATCGATCACTGCGAGGATCCGTGGCTGGCCAAGGGCTCCTGCATGAATGAGGGCGTTGTCAGCGGCCATCTGGGGCTGCGCGGGCAGCCGGATGCCGCCGAAGCCATTCAGGCACTGCGCGACATCATGCTGGCGGAATACCTGAACGTGCCCCTGCATATTGCCCACGTTTCCTGCGCGCGCACGGTCGATGCCATCCGCTGGGGGAAATCCCGCGGCGTCCAGGTCACGGCGGAAACGTGCCCGCACTATCTGTTCCTGGATGAATCCTGGATGGAAGGGTACAACATGTTCGCCAAGATCAATCCGCCCCTGCGGACCCCGGCGGATGTCAGCGCCCTCCGCCAGGCCGTGGCCGAAGGCGTGCTGGATATTTTGGTGACCGATCATTCTCCCCATGCCGCGCACGAAAAGGAAGTGCCCGTCGCGGAGGCGCCCAACGGCTTTACCGGCATGGATTTGGCCGTCAGCCTCACCTATGGGCTGGTGCGCGAGGGCGTGCTTGATGAGGCGGCGTTCATTGAGCGCTGGTGCTATAAGCCCGGTGAGATTTTCCGCCTGCCTGTCAATCACTTCCAGCCTGGCGATCCCGCTGATTTCTTCTTGTTTGATCCTGAGCTTGAATGGAAGGTCTGCAGGGAAAACCTGTATTCCAAGAGCTGGAACACCCCGTGGCTGGGGCAGACGCTTAAGGGCAGGCTCACCGCGCACTGGATCGGCGGCTGGAAGATAGTATAACGCTCTTTAGCGTGGGGGAGTTCCCCCTGTCTTCTTTATTCATTTCATTCAAAAAGAAAGGCTCCGCCGGACCGGCGGAGCCTTTACTGTTTGGATTGCTTTTCTTTTTTCATCCTGCGGGCAGGGTTTGCCGCATGGGCAATACAAGCTGCGCAGGATCTCAGAAAGAAGCGGAGAAGGGCTGCCTAAAACGGCACATCGTACTCATCCCCGCCGTTTCCAAGCGGGCGCTGCGGCGGATCGTCATCCTGCGCAAAAGGGCTCAGGGAGCCGTCTTCATTCAGCAGGCGCACCTCGTTGGCGGCGTTTTCCAGCTGCTGGCGGCAGAGCTTTATCAGCTCCTGCCCTTCCTTATACAGGGCAACGCTTTCCTCGAGGGGAATGTCGGGATTTTCCAGCCGCTCCACCAGGGATTGGAGGCGGGCCATCTTTTCTTCAAACGATTGCTTTTGGGCGGAACTTTTCTTTGCGGGCATACAAAAGGCTCCTTGGTGTCAGCGGAGCAGGAAGAGGCTGAGGGGATTGAGCATTTCGCCGTACAGGCGGACTCCAAGATGCAGGTGTGGTCCTGTGACCCTGCCGGTTGACCCCGCAAGGCCGATGACCTGCCCCGCGGCAACCCAGTCTCCTGGGCGCACGTTCAGGCGCGAGCAGTGGCAGTAAAGCGTCATCAGCCCCTGCCCGTGATCGATGTAAACCAGGTTTCCGCCGTAATACTGGTCTTCCGCGAGCAGGACCCGCCCGGCTGCCGCGGCGCGGATGGGCGTGCCCTCTGCCGCGCGCATGTCCGCGCCCATGTGGCGGG
>JAGADT010000097.1 GCA_017613475.1 Desulfovibrionaceae bacterium
ACCTACATGGGCTTTGTGCTGACCACTGAAAAGCCCCTGCCCGAAGTTCCCAGCAGCTGCGGCGGCTGCTGCAGCTCCTGCGGAAGCCACGCGGAAGAAGCTGAAGGCGGAGAAGCCGGCTCCGAAGCCTAGGGAGCGCTGGCCCTCTGCTTCGCCTGCTGCTCCCGGCGCTCCTGCCAGGTAGGCAGCGCGCAGGGCACGGCTTTTTGAGCGGATGCAAAGCCCCTGTCCGCCGGCATATCCGGCAGACGGGGGCTTTTTTGTGCCGGGTGACCATTTCATTTGGGAGGAACAGATGAAAAAAGGCCTTTTGGCTTTCCTGCTGGCATTGGGCGTTTGCGCGCCTGCCATGCCAGCCCTTGCCGGGACGGCTATCCCGGAGAGTGTGTTCATATCCTACTGCCGGGAAGGCTCGGTGGAAGATGTCGACGAGGGCATCGCGAACCGCGGGGACGTCAACGCGAAGGATGAAGAGGGGAATCCAGTCCTGATCATCGCCATAAATAACATCAGGCTGGATACCGCGAAACTGCTGGTGGAGAAGGGCGCCGATGTCAACGCTAAGGGCGCGGAAGGGAATCCCGTCCTGATCGTCGCCATAGACAATGACCTGAAGGATATCAGCATCGTAAAGCTGCTGATGGAGAAGGGAGCCGATGTCAACGCCAGGGGCGCGGATGGCGAAACGCCCCTTATGTCCGCCGCGTTCGTGGGGAATCTGGAAGTCGTGAAGATGCTTGTCAGCAGGGGCGCCCAGGTCAATGCCGCGAACAGCTATGGCGAGACAGCCCTGCACAGGGCCGCTTACGAAGGCCATAACGGCGTCATCAGCTTCCTCCTTTCCAAAGGCGCCCAAATTGACACCAGGCGGGATGACGGGTCCACGCCCCTGATGTACGCCTGGAATCACCCGGAGACGATACGTCTCCTGCTTGATAAGGGAGCGGACCCGCGCTTCAGGAACAAAAACGGCGAGACCATACTGGATACCATTGAGACCCTTCCTGACATCAAAAAGGCGCTGGTCGCCTCAGGGACCTACGAGCGCCTCAAAAAAGCCGTGGGGAAAGAGTGAGTGGGGGGACGATGTCCCTTTTATTCGCCTGCAGGCGCAGGGGCTTTGCGTGGCAGCATCCAGGGAGGATATTGCCGCTGCGGCAGCCGTGGAGCGCGTATCCATGCCATGATGGAGGGAAGCGGCGGCTGCCTGCGCAGGAGTGCTTGACAAAGCCCGCAAAGCGCGCAACATGCATTATACGCAAACATTAAGGAGTTCATGTATGAATAGACGCAGGTTTTTAGGTTTGCTGGCCGCCTGTGTGTTCAGCACGGGCTTTCTTGCAGCGGACGCTGAAGCGCGCCGCCACGATCCCGAATGGGAGCGCAGGCGCGAGTATGAGGCGATGAGGCGCCGCGAGGAGGAGCGGTACAGGCAAGAGTTCTACAGGCGCCATGGCTACTGGCCTCCCAAAGGGCACAGGCCTCCTCCGCCCCCGCCGCCTCATGGCCACAGGCCGCCGCCCCCGCCGCCTCCAAGCCGCAGCTGGTAGCTAAGGCTTTCCCCGGCCGTGCGTGCCAGAACATGTTCCATGCAGGAATTGAGCCCTGCATAAAGCCCCCGTCCGCCGGTATGTCCGGCAGGGCAGGGGCTTTTTTACGCCGTCGTTCCCTTGATTTAACCGTTCCCGCGCAGATATTCCCGCGGCGCCGCGCCGAAATAGTTCCTGAACGCCTTATAGAAATTGCTATGGTTGCTGTAGCCTACCATTCCGGCAACTTCCTCTATGGAAAGCGTCGTTCCCTTGAGGAGGATGACCGCCCGGGCCATCCTTTTTTCCAGGACGATCTCTGAAAACGTTTTCCCGAATTTCCTGTGGAGCAGCCCCGATATGTAGTTCGGATGGTAGCCGAAATGCGCCGCCGTTTCCGTAAGCGTAACGGAATCCGGCTGCGAATTGATATGCTGGACGATTTTTTCAAAGAGGCTTTCAGGCGCTGCCTTCGGCTTTTCCTGCCTCCAGCGCCTCGCGATATGCATGAAGAGGGAAAGCACCATCGGCTTGAGGATACGCTGGGAATCTTCCTTCCTGTCCGCGTATTCGACCACCATCAGCTCAAGGAGCGCGCGCACCGGCGAGCTTTTCCCGAAGGATAGATGGATGAACGCGTCGGAGAACATGTCGGTCTGCGGAGCAAGGAAGAAGCGGAACATGTCCGCATCCATGGACAGGGCGGGAAGGTATTCCCTGAAAAAGGCTTCTTTCTTGATATGGACGCCGATCATGACGATATCCCCGTCCTCGCTGTCACCGCGCAGGGCGTATCCGCTGAAAGGCTGGCCGATGTAGCAGTCCCCTTCGCGGACATGGATCAGGTTGTCAGATTTGGCGCTGAGGGCATTATAGCCAAGGTGGTACGCGTAGTCGATGAAGAAGAAGTCCTGCCTGTGGAAGGGCTCGCTGATGTGCTTCCCCTTGAAAACGACGATCATGATGTCGTCTTTCGGGTTTCCCTGCCACTGGGACATTTTGTCAGGCGTGCCGTCAGCGAGGTCAAAATCCCGGAATTCCCAATTCAGGAGCGGCCAGTCATGCGCCAGTTTTGTAATCGCGCGCGAAAGCAGCTTGTTCATGCCTCTGCCCTCCTTTTCCATTCCCGTCCATGATAATGAGAAATATGAGAAATTACCACTAAAATTATTAAGATTTAGCCTTGCGGAGGCATCCTCTGGCCAGTAGCATGGCAAACATGAGGCTGGCGGCAGGAAGGCTGCCGCACTGAAAACAGGATGAGGCAAAAGGAGGCGCTTCAAATGTATAATTTCAATTTTTACAATCCCGTCAAAGTGTTGTTTGGTCCCGGCAGGTTGAATGACCTTCATGGCGAACAGCTGCCCGGCAAAAAGGCGTTGATCGCCATTGGCGGATCCTCCGTTAAGAAATATGGCTATCTTGCGCGGCTGGAAAAGGAACTGGACAAGGCCGGCGTAGAGCACGTCCTCTTTGAGGGCATCCGCCCGAATCCTACCAGGCAGAATGTTATGGATGGGGCAAGGGCTGTACGGGACAATGGCTGTGATTTTGTAATCGCCCTTGGCGGCGGTTCGGTAATGGACTGCACAAAGTGCATTGCGCTCATGGCGGCAAATGACGGGGACATCTGGGATTATTCCCTGTCAGGAACCGGCGGGAAGAAGACGCCGGCCAACCCGGCGATCCCGATTGTATGCATTACGACCAGCGCCGGGACCGCGAGCGAGGTGGATATCGCCTCGGTTATCTCTGACGATGAAGCTGATGAAAAAACGGGCATTTTCTACCATTCCATGTTTCCCGTCCTTTCTGTCGTGGACAGCGACCTGATGATGAGTGTGCCGCCCAAATTCACGGCATATCAGGGAATGGACGCGTTCTTCCACGCCACCGAAACGGTCGTGAACACGAAGGTCCATCCAATGGCGGAAATGTTTGCCCTCAAGACCATAGAGCTTGTCGCGAAATACCTGCCTGCCGCGGTAAAAAACGGGAACGACAGGGAGGCAAGGGCATATATGGCGCTTGCCAACACCTTAGCGGGCTATTACATGCTGTGCACCTCTGCCCATACCATTGAGCACACGATGGGCAGCTTCCATCCAAAGCTGGTCCATGGGGCCGGGCTTATCATGATCGCCCACGTCTACTACGATTTCTTTGCGGAGAAAAAGGCCGCCGAGGAACCCATGATCAAGATGGCTAAGGCCATGGGCGTGGAAAATCCGACCTCCGGCAAGGATTTCATCAGGGCGCTGGATAAGCTGATCGCCGATGTTGGATGCGCTGGCCTTAAGATGAGCGATGAAGGCATTACCTACGAAGAGCTGGATAAGTATCCCGCGAAGCTGCATGAGGTTCTTGGCGGCGATACGTCAGCCGATCCCCTTCCCCTCTCAGATGGCGATTACCTGGCGATATACAGGAACGCGTACAAATAGGCATGGGCAAGACGCGTTTTTGTTCCGCCTTTTTGGCGGGGCATGGCGAACAGGAAACTTTTCTGAATGTTCAGGAGGGTTGTATGGACAGGCGTAGATTTTTAATCACTGGAGCGGCATACGCCGCGGCGGTCCTTGCGGCGCCGGGGATGGCGCTTGCCGGAAAGGGCGGCGCTGTTGTGCTCCTGCCCAAGCCAGTCATGAGTGGCGGCAAACCGCTCATGACCTGCCTTGCCCTGCGGCACGGCAACCACGCCCCGGGACGGGGTGAGGTGGGGCTGCCCGATCTGGGCGCCCTGCTGTGGGCCGCCTGGGGCATCAACCGCGAAGACGGCAGGCATGTCATCCCCACGGCGCTGAACAGGCAGCAGGTGGCTGTCTTCGCCGTGCGCAGCGACGGCGTGTGGGAATACCTGCCCGCGGAGCACGCCATGAAAAAGGTGCTGGAAGGGGACCGGCGGGGTTCTTTTGATAATTCGGGGCTTGTGCTTTTGTATGCCGCGCCCGTGAAGGACCGCTTTTCGGCCATGCATGTTGGCTCAATGTACCAGAACGTGGCGCTTTACTGCGCCTCTGCCGGGCTTGAGAACTGCGTGAAGGACCAGGGGCGCGGAGCCCTGGACAGGGAGCTCCCCCTGCCAGCCGGCTGGGAGACGCTTATCACGCAGTCCGTCGCTCCCGGAAAATAGTGGGAACAAAGAGGTCAGGCAGCATAGATCCCGCCATGGGGCAGCGTTTCCCGGCGGGACGCGCGCCTGCCTGAAAGATCCAGGGACTGCCCTGAACATTATGGAGAAAAGAGGAAGAAGCAATGAAGAAAATGGCAAAAAGCAAGCTCCTGTGCGTGCAGCCTGTGCCCAGGACCATTGTTTCCTGCAGGGACAGGCAGGGGAGGAACAACGCCCTTGTCGTTGGATTCACCGCGAATGTCAGCCTGGACCCGGCAATGGTCATGGTCGGCATCGTGCCCACAAGGTTCTCGCACCACATGGTCAAGGAAAGCGGATGCTTTGTCATCAACCTGCCGAAAAAGGGGTACGAGAAGGAATATAATTACCTCGGGTCCAGGTCTGGAAGGGACGAGGATAAGTTCGCCGCCATGAACATCCAGTGGAAAGACGGCGAATGCATAAACGCCCCGATTCTGACGGACTGCCCGGTAAGCATTGAGTGCAGCGTTGTCGAGAGCACCCAGCCAGGCACGCATGAACTCTTTATCGGCAAGGTAGAGGCCGTCCATGTGGACGAAGAATATCTGGATGAGAAGGGCGGCATCCTTTGGGATAAGATGGACCTCCTGTAAGGGGCAGTGCCCCTTTTATTCGCCCGCAGGAAGCGCCCCTTGCAAAGTTTTTGGAATCAAATCCAAAAACTCTCGATTTTTCCAGACTTTTTGGATATGATTCCGTTTTGATGAAGGATGGAGGTGCGCCATGGCCCTGCGGCGTCTGGAACGAAAGGACTATCTAAATAAACTTATTGCCTTCCGGGACAAGCAGCTGATCAAAGTGGTGACGGGGGTCCGCCGCTGCGGCAAATCTACTCTGCTGGATATCTTCCAGGATTATCTGCGCGGAAACGGAGTTGAGGAGCGCCAGATTGTTGCTGTCAACCTGGAGGACTTTGACTTTTTTTCCCTGCGCGACCCCGCGGCGCTCCATGCCTATGTGAAAGAGCGGCTTGTGCCGGGAAAGATGACCTATGTGTTCATTGATGAAATCCAGCACTGTGCGGACTTCCCCGCGGTTGTCGACAGCCTGCACATCCGCAGAAACGTGGACCTGTATTTGACAGGCTCCAACGCCTACATGCTTTCCAGCGAGATCGCCACGCTGATTTCCGGCCGTTATGTTGAGATCAGGATGCTGCCGCTTTCCTTTGGCGAGTATGCGTCCAGCCGCGGAGGCGAGGGCCTTGCCGGCCTGTACAGGGAATACATTGAGGGCAGTTCCTTTCCTTACGCGCTGGAGCTGAAGGATCAGCCATGGGCGCTGCGGGAGTATCTGGAAGGCATTTACAGCACGATCGTTGTTAAGGATATCGCCGCGCGCAGGAAGATTACCGATGCCATGATGCTGGAAAGCGTGACCCGCTTTGTGTTTGACAGCATTGGCAGCCCGCTTTCCACAAAGAAGATCGCGGATGCCATGACCTCTTCCGGGCGGAAAATTGATGTGAAAACGGTGGAGCGCTATCTGGAAGGGCTGATGGAAAGCTTCATCATCTATCAGGCAAAGCGCTTCAACATCCGCGGAAAGCAGCATTTGAAAACGTTGGAAAAGTATTACGTGGTCGATATCGGAATGAGGCGGATGCTCCTTGGCCGCGGCGGCACGGACGTGGGGCATATCCTTGAGAATGTTGTGTACCTGGAGCTGCTCCGCCGGGATTTTGAGGTGTATGTCGGGAAAATTGATGAGCTGGAAGTGGATTTCATTGTCAGGAACCAGGAGGGCCTGGGCTATATCCAGGTTGCCGCCAGCGTCCGTGATGACAGCACCCTCCGCCGCGAGCTTGCGCCCCTGCAGAAGATTTCTGACAGCTACCCCAAGCTGATCCTGACGCTCGATGACGATCCGGAAGCCGAGTATGGCGGGATCCGCCGGATCAACGCACTGGAATGGCTGGCCGGGGAGACTGGGCATTATTCTTTGATCTGAAATGGCTGCGGCGATGCCGCCGGCGGGTCCACGTCTCAGGCATAGCGCAAGATTTTTTTTGGAATCAAATCCAAAAACTCTCGGTTTTTCCAGACTTTCTGGATTTCATTCCTAAAAAAACGGCAGGCATGGACAGTCCATGCAAAAGCCCCCGTCCGTCGGCATGTCCGGCAGGGCAGGGGCTTTTTTGCGCGGGTCATTCCTTCCGCCCAAGCAGGTCCATGGGGGCGGAGCTGCCGTTCTAGCTGAGGAAGTAGCGCAGCAGGGCCACGGAGCCCATGCCGGTGGCGATGGTTCCGAAAAAGCTTTTGGTTTTTGCGGCCACGAGCAGGGTGGG
>JAGADT010000004.1 GCA_017613475.1 Desulfovibrionaceae bacterium
CAAAAAATTTTTTTTGAAAATCCTCATTCCTGCGTGCTGACCACAGCATTGAATATTTCGCTTTTAATTTCAATACGTTTTCAAAATAAAATTTTTTGCCTCCCTGTATTTTGACGACGCCGGGCTTCCTGGCAGCGCCTGCCCACGACAGGCTGCCGCGCCGCCAGGAAGCCTGCCTGCTGTTCCATATCCGCTGGATTGTCTGGGCAAAGTATGCTAGGGGGAAGCCAACAAAAAACGGCACGCTTCCTTGTGCCGGCTGAAAAAACGCCGGACCTGACGCCCTAAAGACAGAACGTCCCGCCCTGGCCCCCCGCCCCGCAGGGAACAGGCTCCAGCCCACAAAGGACCACGCACATGAGCAAAATCATCACGCGCTTTGCCCCCAGCCCCACCGGACACCTCCATATCGGCGGCGCGCGGACGGCGCTTTTCTCCTGGCTGCTGGCCAGGCATTATGGCGGCGAATTCCGCCTGAGGATTGAAGACACAGACCTCGAACGCTCCAGGCAGGAATATACGGACTCCATCCTGGCCTCCATGCGCTGGCTGGGACTGGACTGGGACGGCGACCTTGCCTACCAGACCAAACGCACCGAGCTGTACAACGCGGCCGTTGACCGCCTGCTGGAAAACGGCACGGCCTACTGGTGCACCTGCACGCCGGATGAAGTGGATGCCATGCGCGAAGCCGCCAAAGCAAAGGGCGAAAAGCCCCGTTACGACGGGCGCTGCCGCGACAAGCACCACGGGCCGGCCCAGGGGGCCGTTGTCAGGCTCAATGTCAACGCTGTCATGCCGGCGGGCAGCCGCGTTGCCTTTGACGACATGGTCAAGGGGCACGTCGCCGTCAGCGTGGATGAGCTTGACGACATGGTCCTCCGCCGTTCAGACGGAATGCCCACGTACAACATGGCCGTGGTTGTTGACGACCACGACATGGGCGTGACCCATGTTATCCGCGGCGACGACCATGTATCCAACACGCCGAAGCAGATCCTGCTCTACAAGGCCCTGGGCTGGCCCCTGCCGGTTTTCGGGCATGTGCCCATGATCCTTGGCCCTGACCGCCAGAAGCTTTCCAAGCGCCACGGCGCCCGCGCCGTTGTGGAATACCAGAAAGACGGACTTCTGCCCGGCGCCCTGGTCAACTGCCTGGCGCGCCTCGGCTGGTCGCACGGGGACCAGGAAATCTTTACCATGGACGAGCTGATCCGCTTCTTTGACGGCACCAACCTAAACAGCTCCGCCGCCGCCTTTGACTTTGAACGGCTCAACTGGCTCAACGCCCACTACCTGCACGAAACGCCGGCGGATACGCTCGCTGAACTCGTGGCGCCCTTTGTGGCTGAACGCGGCATGGAGCCGGCCCCTGATGCGCTTGCCCGCTTCATCCCCCTGTACCACGAACGCGCCAAGACGCTCATCGAGCTTGCTGACAGCATCGTGCGCCTGATGAAAAGCGCGGACAAGCTGGATTATGATGAAAAGGCCGTGGCCAAGGCGCTCACGGAAGAAGGCAGGGGCCATGTGCGCGCGCTGCACAGCCTTTTTGCCTCGCTGCCTTCCTTTGACGCTGAAACGCTGAATACGGCGCTCAACGCCTACGTGAACGACAACGGCTTCAAGTTCAAGCAGGTTGGGCCGGCCCTGCGCGTGGCTCTGCTGGGCATCCAAAACGGGCCGCATCTTCCCGACCTCATGGCCGCGCTTGGACGCGACGCCACGCTCAAACGGATGGAGAGGGCCTGCGCGGTAAGCACACCCGCCGCCTAAAGCGGCCGCACAAAAGCCAGATCTATTTTCAAACCTTGCCTGCGGGGGACCGCAGGCATTTTCCATGGAGGCACGCATGCGCTGGAGCCAGTGGTATATCCCCACGCTGAAGGAAGCCCCGGGTGACGCGGAGGTCATCAGTCACAAACTGCTGCTGCGGGCGGGCATGATCCGCAAGCTCACCGCCGGCATTTACACCTGGCTGCCGCTGGGACTGCGGACGCTGAGAAAAACCGCCGCCATTGTACGGGAAGAAATGGACAGGGCCGGCGCGCAGGAAATCCTCATGCCTTCCGTGCAGCCGGCCGACCTCTGGCGCGAATCCGGCCGCTGGAAAAAATACGGCAAGGAACTCCTGCGCTTCCGCGACAGGCACGACCGCGACTACTGCCTTGGGCCAACCCACGAAGAAGTTGTCACAGACCTTCTGCGCGGCGAGGTCCGCTCCTACCGGCAGCTTCCGCTCAACGTCTACCAGATCCAGACCAAGTTCCGTGATGAAATCCGCCCCCGCTTCGGCCTGATGCGCGGGCGCGAATTCCTGATGAAAGACGCCTACTCCTTTGACAAAGACGATGCGGGCGCGGACGAAAGCTACAGGAAGATGTTTGCGGCCTACAAGCGCATCTTCTCCCGCATGGGTCTGAAATTCCGCCCGGTGGAAGCGGATTCAGGCTCCATCGGCGGCAATTTCTCCCACGAATTCATGGTCCTTGCCGAAGCCGGCGAAGACACCATCGCCTTCTGCAACCACTGCGAGTGGGCCTCTAACGTCGAGCGCGCGGCCGTGCGTGCGGATACGCCGGCAGCCCCCGCGGAATGCCCGGCGGCTGAAACAGTTTCCACGCCCGGACAGCACACCATTGAAGAAGTCTGCGCCTTCCTCAGGACCTCGGCGGAAAAGCTGATCAAGACGCTCCTCTTTTCCGCCGACGGCAAGCCCGTGGCCGTGCTGCTGCGCGGGGACCGCGAGCTTAACGAAATCAAGCTGAAAAACCTGCTGGACGCGGACGACATTGTTTTTGCCAGCCCCGAACAGGTACAGGCATGGACAGGCGCGGCCGTGGGCTTTGCCGGGCCTGTGGGGCTTAAGGATCACTGCCCCGAAATCCGCCTTGTTGCGGACCTTGAGCTGAAAAACAGCTCCGACATGATTGCCGGGGCCAACAAGGATGATGCCCACCTGGCCCACGTCTGCCTTGCCCGCGACCTTGCGGCCGAGCCGGAATGGGCAGATCTGCGCCTGATTACCGCTGAGGATGCCTGCCCCCGCTGCGGCGGCAGCATCGGCCTTGCCCGCGGCATTGAGGTCGGGCATGTGTTCAAGCTGGGCACCAAATACTCCGAAGCCATGAACGCCGTGTTCCTTGATGAGCAGGGCCAGGAAAAGGTCATGATCATGGGCTGCTACGGCATTGGCGTGTCCCGCGTGGTCGCGTCCTGCATCGAGCAGTGCCATGATGACAACGGCATCTGCTTCCCACCAGCGCTTTCCCCCTTCCAGGTGATGCTGATCAACCTTGATCCAAAGAAGGAAGAAAGCGCCGCCAAAGCCGACGAGCTCTGCGCCGTGCTTGAGCAGAACGGCCTGGATGTCCTGCTGGATGACCGCGAGGAGCGCCCAGGCGTCAAGTTCAAAGATGCCGACCTGCTGGGCTTCCCCTGCCAGCTCATCATCGGCGGCAAGGGACTTGCCCGCGGCATTGTGGAAGCCAAAAACCGCAAAACAGGCGAGCGCACAGAGCTGCCTCTGGAAGGCTTTGCCGAAGCGTTCCTGACCTGGCAGAAAAGCGTCCTGGACAGCTGGGCCTAAAAAAAACGCCCCTGCACCTTTGATATGCTGCCCCATCAGGCCAACAAAGCAGGAAAGCCCCGCCGGGCTGAACCCCGCTGCCTGATGGGGCTTTGTTTTTGTGGAGACCCCACTGGCAATGAACAGCGTAAACGCGGCTGTGCCGCCGGCAAATCCATTGCGGAAAAAACAGCATGAAAGCACCAATGCCGCCGCGAAAGAAACGTTAATGAAAGCGGCTGTGCCGCCGGCAATGCCGCTGCTGCCGGGGCTGCTTTTCCGCCATACCCTGTATCTTTCCTTCGTGCTTGGCGCGGCGGCATACCTCTGGCCCCCAAGCTGGCTTTTCCTGCTTTTCCTGCTTATTGCGGACCGGCGCTGCCGCGGGCTGGCGCACCTGGGGCTCACACTGCTTACCGCCCTCGCGGGTTTTGGCTGCGCGCTTTTTGCCGGGCCGGCCCTGCCTAAAGAAACGGAATGGACTCCGCGCAGAAAAGTCCTGCTGGAAGCGGATATTGACGAAGTATACGGCGCGGCCGGAGGGCGGCTGCGCATTGTGCTGAGCCACCTTCAGGCCAACGGCGAGGCGCTTGCGGGCAAAATCTCCTGGAACTGGGATCAGCCGACGCTCAGGCCGGCAGCTGGTGAAAAAATCAGCCTGAACGCAACCGTCCTGCCCCTCACGGGTTTCCGCAACGACGGGCAGGACAGCGCCGCCTCCCAATGGCGGAAAGGCCTCTTCTGGCGGGTGTGGACCCGCGGGCCCCAGCCTACTCTGCGCCTCCAGCCTCCGCGGGACGGACCCTTCCTCCGGCGCTGCAAATACCGGGCAGCGCGGCTGCGCGAGCACTGGCGCGAATCCTTTGAGCTGGCCCTGCGCCGGGGACAGGGGCACAGCCCCTTTCATTCATGTGCATGTGCAGAGGCTTCGCAAGATCCTCAGATGTGGGAGGATAATAAACGCGGCAATGCCGCGCAAAACCTACGGATGCAGGAGGATAATAAAAGCGCCAACGGCGCCGCCGCTGCGGGCATCCTGCCGGCGCTTCTTTTCGGCGACAGGTTCCACCTTTCCATAGATGACTCAGAACGCCTTGCCAAAGCAGGGCTGGCCCACTCCATCGCCCTTTCAGGCCAACATCACTGCATTGCCATACTGCTTGCCGGGCTCATGCTCAGGCTTGCAGGCTTTGCCTGGCCCGCGCTTTTCCTTGCCGTGCCCCGCCAAACCCTCCTGCCGGCCGCGGCCCTGCCGCTGGCCGCAGCCTACCTGTGGCTGGGCATGGCCCCGGCTTCGCTGTGCCGGGCGGCCCTCATGCTCGCCTGCTGGGCGTATTTCCGCTGGCGCAAACGCCCGGCGGCGCTTTTTGACGCGATGATTGCCACCCTCGCCTGCATGACGCTTTGTTCCCCCTCCCTGCCTGGCGACATCGGGGCGCTGCTCTCCTTTTCTTCCGTTGCCGGCATTGCAGCCATTGTGCCGCTCATCCAAAAGCTGCCGTTTTTTCCCAAAAACACCCGCAGAAGCCCTGTCAAAAAAATCCTGCTGGCGGTCCTCTCCCTTTTGGCCTGCACGGCAGCCGCCCTGCTCGCCACGCTGCCTGTTGTCCTCACCGTTTTCGGGCGTGCTGCCCCCCTGTCTTTTCTCACCAACCTGCTGTGGCTGCCTGTCCTCGCTTTCTGGGTTATGCCGCTGGGCTTTGCCGCCCTTTTTGCCCTCCTCACCGGCATCCAGCCCCTTGCGGACTCCCTCATAAAGCTTGCAAACCTTCCCTGCCAATGGCTGCTAGAGCTGCTGGAAAGGCTGGATGACGCAGGGCTCCTGGAAAGCCTCTGGCTCCCCAGGCCGCACTGGACCTTCTGCCTTGGCTGGACAATGCTGCTGATTCTCGCCGTATGGCATGCAGGCCGCAAAGGCGGGCTGCCGCACAGGGGCAAGGCCCTGCTTGCGGCAGGCGCCATCCTGCTTTCCTGCGGCCCCGCGCTCTGGCTGCATGCCGGATTCCAGCAGGACATCCATCTGCGGGTGCTGGACGTGGGCCAGGGACAATCCGTGCTGGTGCAGGGGCCAGGGCATTTCACGCTGCTCATCGACGGCGGAGGCATGCGCTCCCCACGCTTTGATACGGGCAGGGACGTGGTCCGCCCTGTCATCGCCAATAACGCCCCGCTCGCCCTTGATCTGCTTGCGCTCTCCCACCCTGATACCGACCATCTGCGCGGCCTGCTTTTTCTTGCCCGCCATGCCCGCATCGGCCGCGTCCTGGTGGCTGAAGGGCTCAGCGAGGCGCAGAAAAAACAGCCGGATTACCAGGAGTTCCTGGGAGTGCTCGCCAGGCGCGGCATCCCTGTCCTGCGCCTCAGCCCGGGGCAAAGCCTGCCCCTGCCCCATGGACTTCTGCTGGAAGTTCCGCCGGGCAGCGAACCGGGCAGCAAAAACGATGGGCTGGCCCTGCGCCTTTCCTGCCAGGGGCACGGGCTGGCCTTCATCCCCGGCGATGATGAAAAAGGCACGCTCAATGCCATGGCCGCCAGCGGCGCGGACCTTAGGGCCGATGTGCTCATTGCCCCGCACCACGGCTCCAGGCGCAACATTTCCGAAGCATTCATCAGGTCCGTTGATCCAGGCATTGTGCTTGCAAGCTGCGGCGCCTTCAACCAATGGCGTTTTCCTTCGCGCGACCTGCGGGAGATGCTTGAAAGGCTCGGCATTCCCCTGCACGCCACGTCCGAATCCGGAGAGCTCCACCTTGTCTGGCTCAAGCCTGCCGGCAGGCCCAGCTGGCACGGGGTCGCCAAACCGCGTGTTCTGCGCTAGAATGCCTCTGCTGGCGTTTTTAGCATCTTCTTTTCACCCCTAAGAAAGGTTTTTCGCATGGGCTTCTTTTCTTCCGTCAAAAAATTCTTCAGTTCAGATCAGCAGCCGGCCGCGCAGAACGAGAGCGGAAGCGGCGCCTCCTCCTTCTCTTCCGAAGAGCTTACCGTCCGCCTGCGCGAGGCAGAGCCAAAGCTCTCCGTATGGCTGGATATTGTGCTGGAAGGCATTTCCCAAACAGGCAATGCCCTTTGGGAGCGGCTGCGTTTCCTCCTCACAGCCCTGGGAGCCTCGGAAGACGAAGCGCAGAAATTCACCGATGACCTTTCCCTCTGGACGCAGGGCATGGGCTATGAGGACCTGGAGGACTTCCGCTCCGAACTCCAGTACCGCCTGGCCCTCGCCCTGGACCTGGAAGATGAGGAAGACGAAAAAAACCGCCTTTTCCTCAAGCTGCAGGCTGGCCTTGCCCGCACACGCGCCCAGTTTGGTCAGGGGCTGAAAATCCTTTTCGCCGAGCACGGCGAGCTGACCCCGGAATTTTGGGATGAACTGCTTGAGCTCTTCATTATGGCCGACATGGGCATGGAAGCCGCGGAAACCCTGTGCGGACGGCTGAAAAAGCGCGCCGTGGACGCCGGGGCCACAACGCCGGCGGAGCTGCATCCGCTCCTTGCTGAGGAAGTGGCGGAAATTTTCCGCATTCCGCGCCGCGTTGTGGCCGTCAACCCGCCGGAAATCGTGCTGATTATCGGCGTCAATGGCGTGGGCAAAACCACCACCATTGCCAAGCTGGCCTACCGAGCCCGTTCGCAGGGCAAAAAAGTCATGCTTGCCGCGGCAGACACCTTCCGCGCCGCCGCTGTGGAGCAGCTTGGCATATGGGCGGAGAGGACTGGCTCGCTCTTCCATTCAAAGGGGCAGGACGCGGATCCTTCCGCCGTGGCCTGGGAGGCTGTTGACCGCGCCGTGGCCGAAGGAGTGGACGTGCTCTTTGTGGATACGGCAGGCCGCCTCCATACCAAGACAAACCTGATGGAAGAGCTCAAGAAAATCCGCAGCGTCCTTGGCAAAAAGCACCCCGGCGCACCGCACCGCTCCGTGCTCATTCTGGACGCGACCACCGGGCAGAACGCCCTTTCGCAGGTCAAGCTGTTCAAGGAAGCGGCAGGTATTGACGAAATCATCCTGACCAAGCTCGACGGCACGGCCAAGGGCGGCGTGGCCGTGGCCATTGCCATGCAGTACAAGATTCCCATCACCTTTGTCGGCCTTGGGGAAAAAATGGAAGACCTGCGGCCCTTTGACGGCGATGATTACGCCCGCGCCCTTCTGGAATAACCATACCCAAGCCTTTTACCGGGGGAATATTGTGCTGGACCTGCTTCAACACCGCATTGCCATGGCCGCCGGCAGGGAGCCGGCAGACCTCTTAATCACCAACGTGCGCTTTCTGGACGTGTTCAGCGGAGAGCTCCGCAGGGAAGACGTGGCCATCGGCACAGGCGTCATCGTTGGCTTTGGCCCAAGGGAAGCTAAGGAAACCTTTGACGCGGGGGGCAAAATCCTGCTCCCCGGGCTTATTGACGCGCACATCCACATAGAATCTTCCATGCTCAGCCCTGCGCGCTTTGCCGAGCTTGTGCTGCCGCACGGCACCACCTGCGTTGTTGCCGACCCGCACGAAATCGCCAACGTTGCCGGGACAGAAGGCATCCGCTACTTCCTTGACTGCGCGCGCTCCCTGCCCCTGGGCATCCGCCTGGCCATCCCCTCCTGCGTGCCTGCGGCGCCCTTTGAAGACGCGGGGGCAGAGCTCCCTGCCGAAACGATAAAGCCTTTCATGAAAGAGCCGGAAACAGCCAGCCTGGGGGAAATGATGAACTTCCCCGGCGTGCTGGGGGGTGACGGGGACACGCTGAAAAAGATCCTCGCGGCGCGGGAGGCAGGACTTGGAGTGGATGGACACGCCCCGGGCGTGCTTGGCCGCGGGCTTGACGCCTACACCGTCACCGGCATCGGCAACACGCACGAATGCCCCTCAAAAGAAGACGCCCTGGAAAACCTGGCCCGCGGGGCATACATTTTCATCCGCGAAGGATCGGCTGCCAAAAACCTCAAGGCGCTCCTCCCCTGCGTGACGCCGCTCAACGCCCGCCGCTTTGCCCTGTGCACGGACGACCGCCATGCCGAGGACCTGATCCGCGAAGGGCACATGGACCACATCCTGCGCCTTGCCGTAGCCCAGGGCCTGCCGCCGGTGGGGGCCGTGATCATGTGCACGCTCAACGCGGCCGAAGCCCAGGGGCTTAAAGGAAAGGGCGCCATCGCGCCGGGCTGGGATGCCGACCTGATCCTTGTGGATGACATGCAGAACTTTACCGTGCGCCGCACCTGGGTCGGCGGCAGGCTCGCCGCAATGGATGGCTACGTCCTGCAGCCGCTCAAGGGCCCTGATGCCTCCGCACTCTGCCAAAGCGTGCGCACAGCGCCGCTGGAGCCGAAAGACCTGGAGCTTGCCATCCCTTCCGGGAAAGCCCGCGTCATCCGCCTCTCCCCCGGCTCCCTGCTCACTTATTCCCTGATCTGCGATGTCGCCTGCGACAGCGAGGGGCGCTTTGCGCCGGAAAAGAACCCGGAAATCTGCCAGGTTGCCGTCATTGAACGGCACAAGGCCAGCGGGAAAATCGGCCTGGGCCTGCTTGCGGGCTATGGGCTCCGCGGCGGCGCCATTGCCTGCACCATCGCCCACGATTCGCACAATATTGTTGTGGCCGGGGATTCCAAAGCCGCCATGCACGCCGCCGTGGAAGAGCTTATCCGCATCCAGGGGGGCTGCGCCGTCTGCGTGGGCAGCCGCGTGGCCGGCTCCCTGCCCCTGCCGCTTGGCGGGCTCATGAGCGAGGATGACCCGCGGAAAGTCAGCCAGACGCTCGCCAAACTCAACAGCCTGGCCCATGAAGCCCTGCACATCCCCCAGGATGTGGACCCCTTCATGACCCTAAGCTTCATGGCGCTTCCTGTTATCCCCTCGCTCAAGATCACGGCGCGCGGTCTCTTTGACGTAGACCGCTTCACCTTCACCAGCGTGGACGCCGGGAAGGCATAACGGGGGGCACTGCCCCTTTGATACCGCAGGTCAAAACCTTTGCCATATAGAAAAGCGGGAGCCGAAATCATCAGCTCCCGCCTTTTGTTGTTTCTGCTGGGCCTGCTGCAGCGGCACTGCCGCACGCTACTTCTTTGCGAAATGCTCCTTCATGGCCTCCACCAGCGCGGGGATGGTGTACGCCTCAGGCTGGACCGTGGGTTCAAAGCCGTGCTTCTTCAGCGTGCCCGCCGTAACAGGGCCGATGACGCAGAGCGCCGTTTCGGGGTGCCTGCGCACAAGCTCTTCCGGAATGCTGGCGAAGAAATTTTCCACCGTGGAGGAAGAGCCAAAGGTCACCGCGGAAAGCGTGCCTTCCTCAAGTCGCTCCAGCACGGCTTCCTTATTGCCGGTATCCGGCACGGTTTCGTAAACGGGCAGCACCAGCACTTCCGCGCCAGCCTTGCGCAGCTCTTCCGGCAGGACTTCCCGCGCCTGGCGCGCGCGGGGAATGAGCACCTTTTTTCCGGCAATGCCCTGGGCCACAAGCCCCTGGGCCACGCTTTCCGCCACATAGCTTTCCGGCACAAAATCCGGAATGATTCCTGTTTCCTTCACAGCCTTGGCCGTGGCCGGGCCGATGGCCGCCACGCGGCATCCGGCAAAGGCCCTGGCATCCAGCCCAAGGGCGTTCAGCCGCTCCATAAAGAAGCGCACGCCGTTTACAGAGGTGAACACCACCCAGTCGTACCCGGAAAGGCTCCTGGCTGCGCTGTCCACCTCCGCGGTATCCGCCAGGGAATGAAAGGCGATGGTCGGGAACTGGATGACCTCCGCCCCCAGAGCGGACAGGCGGGTGGCAAGGCCGCTGGCCTGTTCGCGCGCGCGGGTCACCACCACGCTGCGGCCCAAAAGAGGCTTCTGCTCAAACCAGTTCAGGCTGTCATGCAGGGTGGCAACCTTGCCCACAACAATCAGGGAGGGATTTTTGAAGCCCCCCTCTTCAGCGGCTTTGGGGAGGGTGGCCAGCGTACACACGCAGCTCCTGTGCCTGGGGGTTGTCGCCCAGGTCACCAGGGCTGCCGGGGTATCGCCGGCGAGGCCGGCTTCCATGAGCTTGCTGCTGATCTGCGCCAGGTTTTTCATGCCCATGACGAAAACCAACGTGGAGGCGCTGGCGGCAAGGGCCTTCCAGTTATGGGCGGACTCAGGCTTGGTGGGGTCCTCATGGCCGGTGATGATGGTCACGGAAGAGGCAAAGGCGCGGTGAGTCAGGGGAATGCCCGCGTAAGCGGGACCGGCAATCACGCTGGAAATGCCCGGCACTTCCTCAAAGGGGATGCCAGCCTTGAGCAGGGCCTCGGCCTCTTCGCCGCCGCGGCCGAAAATATAAGGGTCGCCGCCCTTGAGGCGGGCCACTTCCTTGCCTTCACGGGCCTTGGCAATCAGCAGCTCATTAATCTGAGGCTGAGGAAGGGCGTGGTTGCCCGCGATTTTCCCCACATAAATGCGCTCCGCATCCGGGCGGGTATGGGCCAGAAGCTCGTCTGAGGCGAGGTAATCGTAAACCACCACGTCGGCGGCGGCGAGAATATCGCGCCCCCGCAGGGTCAAGAGCCCGGGATCGCCTGGTCCTGCTCCGATGAGATATACTTTCATGCCTGAGTCCCCTATGTTCTGCCTCTCTGAAAAGGCGCTGATGTACTGCAAAAAATCCTGGCGGAAACGGAAAAACGCCTGGAGCTGCCTCCCAGGGAAGGGGCTTGACGGCATCCCTCCGTCCATGGAATTTTCAGGAAAACCCCATGTCCCTTCTGGGTATAGCAAAGGAGTCCGCAATGTCTACCATTTTCATCACCGGCGCAAGCTCCGGCATCGGGCGCGCCACGGCTGAGCGTTTTCTTGAAGGAAAATGGCGCGTTGTCGCGGCCGGGCGGCGCGAAGAACGCCTGCGCGCCCTGGCGGAAAAACACCCCGGCATGGTGCTGCCGCTCACCCTGGACGTGCGGGACAAAGACGCCGTGAACGCCGCCTTTGCCAGCCTTCCCGCGCCATTTGACGCCATTGACGCGCTGGTGAACAACGCCGGCCTCGCCCTGGGCGTGGAACCCGCGCAGGTCTGCAATCCCGACGACTGGAACGTGATGGTGGATACCAACATCAAGGGCGTGCTGCACTGCACGCGGGCCGTCCTGCCGCTCATGACCGCCCGCAACGCCGGGCATATCATCAACTTAGGCTCCATTGCCGGCAGCTATGCCTACGTCGGCGGCAATGTGTACGGCGCCACCAAGGCCTTTGTAGAGCAGTTTTCGCGCAATCTCCGCTGCGACCTGCACGGCACAAACGTCCGCGTAACCAATATTGAGCCGGGGCTCCTGGAAACGGAATTCACGCTTGTCCGCCTCAAGGGCAATGCGGAAAAGGCCGCAGAGCTCTATGAAGGCGCGGAGCCCCTTCACCCAGAAGACATTGCCGAATGCATCTGGTGGGCCGTAAACCGCCCGCCGCATGTGAATATCTGCCGCATCGAGGTCATGCCCGTCTGCCAGCGCAACGGCGCGACGGAAGTGTGGCGCGGGGCCCCTAAAAAGCCGGCATAGCAAGCTCCTGCCGCCCAAGGCCACTCATGGGACGTCCTGGAAGCCCTCCGGGCAGGCATTGAATAAAAGGGGCAATGCCCCCCTAACGCTTGGTCGCCAAAAGCCCGCCCCAAAAAACGCGCAGGGCGGTCGCCGAAAGCCCCCTGCGCAGGCAATGGGCAAAAGGGGCAATG
>JAGADT010000098.1 GCA_017613475.1 Desulfovibrionaceae bacterium
CAACTGGAGATGCCAGGCAGAGAATGCCCTGCTATGTCCCCGCCAACATTACGCCCACTGCACAAAACGCGTTTCAAGGGGCGACCACATGCCTTCCGTAGCCGCAAGCATACGGATGCCGTACACGTATTCGCCGCTTTCCATGGCCGCGTATTCCCCGGCGTAGACCAGGCGCCCGTCATCCAGGCGGCGCACCAGGGAAAGATCGCGCACGGCTGGGCGGTCAATGAAATCGCCCTTGGCGCCGGGGCCAGCCACAAACTGCAGCAGGAGGTCATCGGCATCCATGCTGCCCGGCGCAACCGTAACGGTAACCTGGATAGGCTGCCCGCAGACCACGGTGTCGCGCCCCGCGCCTTCAATAATCACCTGGGTGATGTGCGCCGTAGAAAAACGGCTTGCCAACGCGTGCTTCCAGGCGGCAAGGCGCTTGGCCAGGGCAAAATTATCCGCGATGAGGGAGGCAAAGCGCTCGGCCACGGGGATGTAGTAGCCGCGCACATAGTCGCTCACCATGCGGTCGGAGCTGAACTGCGCCGTCAGGGTCTTCATGGCGCGCTTGACCATGGCCAGCCACTGGTGCGGCAGGCCGTCCGCATTACGGTCGTAGTAAAGGGGAATCACGCTGTCTTCAAGCAGGGCATAGAGAGCCTCGGCGTCGGCGTAATCACTCTGCGTGCCGTCGGCAAGCCTTGTCACGGCGGGGCCGATGGTCCAGCCGTTCTGACCGTCGTACCCCTCGCACCACCAGCCGTCGGCAATGCTCAGGTTCACGCCGCCGTTCACCGAAAGCTTCATGCCGCTTGTGCCGCTGGCTTCATGCGGGCGGCGCGGGGTGTTGAGCCACACGTCGCAGCCGCGCACCAGAAGGCGCGAAATATCCAGGTTGTAATCTTCAAGGAAGAAGATGCGCCCGGCAAAACGCGGGTCGCAGGTGTAGCGCACCACTTCCTGCATGATGTCAATGCCCGCGTTGTCCGCAGGATGGGCCTTGCCGGCGAAAACCAAAATCACTGGGCATTCCGGATTGGAAAGGATGCGCTGGAGCCTTTCAGGATCGGCAAAAATCAGGTTGGCCCGCTTGTAGGGCGCGAAGCGCCGCGCGAAGCCGATGACCAGGGACGAGGCGTTGAGCCTGGAGGCCATTTCCTTCTGCAGGGAACGCGGCACGCCCAATTTCGCGCACATGGCCGGCAGGTGCTTGCGGATAACCTCCAGCAGGCTGGTTTTCTGCATGCGGCGCGCATCCCACAGGGCGCTTTCAGAAATGTTGTCGATGGCGTTCCAAGCGGGGTCGCCGGCAGGGATCTTCAGCCAGTCGGAACCTAAAACCTCGCTCAGCAGGGGCCGCATGGCCTTGCCCACGTAGGAGGCCACATGCACGCCGTTGGTCACATGCCCAATGGGCACTTCCGCCACCGGCATACCCTTCCAGCCGGGGTGCCACATGTGGCGCGAAACCTCGCCGTGCAGGCGGCTCACACCGTTGGCCTTGCAGGAATAATTGAGAGCCAGCACCGTCATTTCAAACACGTTGCGCTCGTGCCCCTCAAGCCGCCCAAGGTGCAGGAATTCCGGCCACGAAAGCCCCAGCGCCTGGCTGTACGAGGAGAAATACTTTTCCATGAGGTCCAGGGAGAAGCGCTCGTTGCCCGCGTCCACAGGCGTGTGCGTGGTAAAGAGGCAGCTTCCGCGCACAAGCTCCCCGGCTTCGGCAAAGCTTAAGCCGCGGTCGCGCATGATGATCCGGATGCGCTCCAGGATGAGGAAGGCGGAATGCCCCTCGTTCATGTGGTAAGCGCAGGGGCGGATATCCAGAAGCTTCAGGAGCTGCACGCCGCCGATGCCAAGCAGCATTTCCTGGCGGATGCGGCAGTCCCTGTCGGCCTCGTAAAGGCGCGCGGTCGTCTGCCTGTCCTGGAGGGTGTTCTGCTGCACATCGGTATCAAGCAGGTAGAGGCGCACGCGCCCAACGCGCACAAGCCAGGGCTGCGCGAACAGTTTGCGTCCGGGCAAATCCAGCGCAATGAGCAGCGGCTCGCCTTTTTTGTCCAGCAGGCGCTCAACAGGCAGCATGGAAAAATCGTTTTCCGGGTACATGGCAATCTGCCGGCCGCTGCCATCCACCCTCTGGTGGAAATAGCCGTTCTTGTAGAGCAGACCCACGCCGACGAGCGGAATGTTAAGGTCGCTCGCGGATTTCAGGTGGTCGCCGGAAAGCACGCCAAGCCCGCCGGAATAAATGGGCATGCTCTCATGGATGCCGTATTCCGTGGAAAAATAGGCGAGCGGATGCTCTGGCGTTAAGTATTCGCCAAGGTCCTCCCGCGGCGGGGTATTCATGTAGGCGTCGAAATCCTCCAAAACAAGGCGCAGGCGCTCAAGGTAGGCCCTGTCTTTGGAGAGCATGGAAAGCCGCTCGGCAGAAGCCTGCGCCAGCACGCGAACAGGGTTGTGCCTGTGCTCAATCCAGGTTGCGGGGCAAATATCCTGGAAAAGCTGCCGGGCCCCGGGGTGCCAGCACCACCAAAGGTTCCTGGAAAGCTCCCTCAAACGGCGCAGGGGGGCCAAAAGCGGGGCCACGGCGTTGAAGCTGTGCAGCACTGGCGTCTCCGAAGAAGCGCCGGCCACCACGCGCGGCGAAATATCCTCCATGAAGTCATGGGCAAACACGCTCCCGCGGCGCGAGTCCGCCTTTTCCAGCGCCTGGCCATACGACTCCAGGTAGTACGGGAAAAACTGCTCCCACGAACAGCCTTCCGTCATGCGGCGCACGGCCTTGCGCTGCTCTGCGAGCTTGTCCTCCGGCTGGGTCGCCGCTTCAAGCAGGCAGGTTTTGAGCGAAGCCACCGTGTCTTCATAGGATTTCTGGCGGCGCTGGATAATGGCCACGCCGTTGTCCGCGCGCTCCCCGCCCATGTGCTCACGCACCCAGAGGCCAAATCCTGAAAGGTCGCTGGTGACCGTTGGCACGGACCAGGCAGCGCTTTCCTGCGGCGTATAGCCCCAGGGTTCGTACCACGAGGGGAACACGCCAAGGTCACAGGAAGAAAGCACTTCCTCGTAGGTCATGTTCAGGAATCCGTCGGCGCCATCCAGGAGCGCCGGCACAAACACCACCTGCACGGGGTTTTCCGGATTGTTGTCCAGCCCAAGGCGCAGGCAGGCGTTGATGATGGGATCCTGCGGCTGGTTAAATACGTTGTGGCTTGAAATCCAGCCGCCGTCCCGCTTGGGCATCCGCTTAGGATCGCCGCTCACGGCATCGGGGTTCACGCCGCTGTGCCCGCCCATGACCACGCACAGGGCCAAAACCTGCGTTTCGGAGCCGCGCAGGGATTCGTTAACGCCGGCCATGGCATCCAGGAAAACATCCACGCCCTTGTTGTGAAATTCATAGCGGCCGGAAATGGCCATAATCCGGGTATTCTCCGGCATCTCGCGGCGCAGGAGCTTTGAAGCGGCAGCCAGGAGCTTTTTCCTGTTGGCCTGCGCGGGAGCCCTGTCTTCGCTGTAATCGGGGATCACGCGCAGATCGAGCCCGTTGAAGGTAAGGACGTCCGGATTGCGGCCAAGGAACACCGCGGCTTCAGAACCCGTGATCTGGCTCACAGTGGTAAAGCAGTCCGCCTCCCGCGCGGAAACGCGCTCCATGGAGCACTTGGCGGTGATATTGTGCGCCGCCGCCTCACGCTGGGGGTTGATCTGATCCATCGCGCGGTAAATATCCACGCCTGAGCCTGCCATGGCCCTGCCGAGCATGGTCGCGTGCGTGGTGAACACCGTCGCCACCTTGGGCGACGTGTGCCGCAGGTTGAGCAGGCCCGCGCCGCACATCCATTCATGGAAATGCGCGACGGACCGCCCGCCTTCCGGCTCCACCACCGCCTGGTTGATGGCGGCGATAACCTCTCCGCACGCGGTGCTGAACATCACGGGCTCCACATAATCCCACCCGCCCGTCAGCGAATCCACGCCGAAACGGTTCCACAGTTCGTACAAAAGCTGGTTCTGGTTGAAGCGGTCCTTGAAATTGACCAGGATCACGCGCGGGCGGCCGGGAATGTTCCAGCGGCCAAAGCGGCAGCGGAGGTTACGCGTTTCCACGGCATGGATGACAGGCGCCCATTCCTCTTCCCGCGTTTCCTCAAAGCCGGGGTTCTTGCCAAGGTCAGGGCCAAGCAGGTAATAATGCTCGCCAAAGGTCTCCACTGCCTGCAAAACCTTGCTGCTGACGACGGCATAGATGCCGCCCACCTTGTTGCAGACTTCCCAGCTGACTTCAAACAGCGTTGTGTTCGCCATATCACGTGCCATACAAAATACCACCGCGTTATATATCAAAGACCGCCGGAAAGGCTCCTCCCTTCCGGGTCAAGGGCCGCAGGCACTTTCCCGCGCCAAACAGCAGGGGGGAAACACCCGCCCCCAGGCAGTATGTTTCCCCCGCCGCGCCCTTTGTGTCAACCAAAAAGGCAAAGGTTTTCTTTTTCTACAGGGATTTTCCCCCTAGGCGAGGCTGCCGGGAGCCGGCTGCCAGCCTGGCTTGCCCCCCTCTTCCTCCATCTTCTGCAGCGTCAGCTCGAAATCGCCGAGGACGTTCATATAATTGATGTAGGCATTGTAAGGCGAACCGTAGGGATTAAAATACTTGTGCACAGCATCGTCTGACCTGATGCACATATAGTAGAAATGATCTGAGGTCTGCAGCCGCCGCCAGGTACGGAGCATGTCGGCGTTATGCAGCGCCTTCACGCGGGGTTCCAGCCTGTACGCCGCTTCTATGGCGTCGTTCTGCAGGTCGTTCCCGACCCAGGCCGAGAGGTCGCGCGCGGCATCCGCCCACGAAACATAATGTGGAATATCCAGGCTGGCCACAGGGGCATAGGAATCGGCCACTTCCGACGGCGTGCGGAAATCAAAATCAGGATGGTTCAGCACGCAGTCAGGCAGCGCCTTCATGAACTGGAAAATGCCCGTGGACTCGCCATGATGCTCGCCAAAGGTTTCGTAATCCATAAAGAGGTTCAGCACATCGCCGGCGGCCATGCCCGCTTCATGCACCCAGGCGGCAAACTTTTCCGCCGTGAGGGGGAATTCCGGCCACTGCTTGTTGGAAAAGCGGAAGGCGATGTCGTCCGACAGGCGGTAGTTCTTAAGCAGGAGCTTAATCTTGCTGCAGGATGCCGGCTGATACACATAGTTGGGGCTCCGCCAGCCAAGGATATGGTCGGCCCCTTCTGCCAGCACGGCCTTATAGCCCATATCCTCAGCGCATTTGGCCAGGTCGTTGCTGTAGATCAGCTCCGTGTTGCGGAAGACCTGCGGCTTCTGCCCAAAAAGCTCCTCAATGCGCGCGTCATGCTGCGCGACCTGCCCGCGGAATTCCTCCGCGGAATAAAGGAAGGCCAGCGAATGCGCGTCCGTTTCAGAAAGGAACTCCACGCAGCCCGTGGCCGCGAGCGCCTGGAAGCTTTCGATCACTTCCGGAGCCCAGGCTTCCAGCTGGTCAAGCACCGTGCCTGTGAGCGAAAAGGCGGCCTTAAAACGGCCTTTTGACTCCTCGATCTGCTCCATGAGCAGCTGATTCATGGGCAGATAGCACTTCTGGGCGACCTTGCGCAGAATCTCGCGGTTGCTGTCGTTATCCTCATAAAAGTGGTTCTGCCCCATGTCGAAAAACGTATAGCGCCGGAGACGGTACGGCTGATGAACCTGAAAATAAAAACAGACTGATGGCATTTAGCACCCTCCTCCGGCATGTTTTTCAATGCAGCGTTCATAGATGCGGATCAGGCGATCCGCCGAATTTTCCCAACGAATGTTCTTAAGTTCCTCGCGGCAGTTACGCACCAGCTCATCCGCGAGCTTGGGATACCGGAGCACGGCGCAGATTTTGTCGGCCATGTCCCGCACATCCCAGAAATTAACTTTAAGCGCATGACGGACAACTTCAGACACGCCGGACTGCTGTGAAATAATCACCGGCACGTCATAGGCCATGGCTTCCAGCGGGGCGATGCCAAAAGGTTCGGAAACGCTTGGCATCACGTACAGGTCGCTCATGGCATACATCCTGTCGACGTTCTCCCCTTTAAGGAAGCCCGTGAAATGGAAATGGCTGCCCAGCCTGAGCCTGGCCACCTGGGCCACCATGCGCGAAAGCATGTCGCCGCTGCCCGCCATGATGAAGCGGACGTTCTTCATGTGCTTAAGCACAAGGTTCGCGGCTTCCACAAAATATTCCGGGCCTTTCTGATATGTGATGCGGCCCATGAAAAGCACGCGCTTTTCGTCGCTTGTCTGCGGCACGCTGAGCTGGCTCCTCGCCTGGCTCCGCGTGACGGCATTGTGCACGACACGGATTTTTTCCGGCGGAATGCCGTAGAGCCGGACCACCCGGGATTTCGTGTAGTGGCTCACTGCCACCACCACGTCCGCCGCTTCCATGCCGGCTTTTTCGATGGAGGCGACTTCCGTATTCATGTTCATGCCGGACCTGTCGCTCTCAAGGGCGTGGATATGCACGATGAGCGGCTTGCCCGTGGCCGCCTTCACGGCCATGCCAGCGGGGTAGGTCATCCAGTCGTGCGCGTGGATCAAGTCAAAATCACTGCTGCCAGCCAGCTGCACCGCCGCCTGGCTGTAGCGGAAAACTTCCGTCATCAGGTCAGGGCCGTAGCCGCCGTGCAGGTTGATCGTGTCTTCAACCATCGGGCCGTCATGCGCGCCTCTCGGCATGGAAGCCCAGGCCCAGCCTTCTTCACGGATCCGCCGGCTGAAATCCCCGGCGTTCAAAACTTCCGCATAGCTCTGCCCTGTGGCATACGGGAAAAGCGCAGAATCAAGCGGCTCAATATGCAGGTGCTTTTCCCAGAACGCCCGCATGACGCTGCCAGACCAGTTCCGCCAGGCTTCAGGCACAAGGCGCCCCTGCCCGGCCTCGCCCAAGCGGCCAAGAATTGCCTGGTAATCCTGCGGGGTCATCCGCATGGTTACCCCGGACGCCGAGCAGAGCTGAAGGCGCCGGGGCATATCCGGCGCGGCGCCGCCCAGCCGGGGCAGGACAAAACGGATATCCACGCCCTTTGAGGCCAGCGCCTTTGTCATTCCATAACACGCCGTGCCAAGCCCCCCGCTCAAATGCGGCGGAAATTCCCATCCGAACATGAGTACACGCATTTAAATGAATCCTCCCTTCCTCAAATAAAAAACCCAGCCGACCCTTCCTGTCTCAACGCGCATAGCCAGCACGCCCGGCATCTGCAGGAGCCTCCGCGGCGCTTTTGCTCAGCGCTGCTCAAACGGCACGCGTTTTAGCACACGTTCTTCCCACTCTGCAAATACGCCCGGCGCCGTCATGCGCATGACCATAAGCGCCCGCATGACTTCCGCCACGCTCCAGGCCTGCGCAGGGCAGCCGTTGGGGCGGTAAGGCGCATCCGCATCAAAAATTTCTGCAATGGAGCCAATGCCATAACGCCCCAAATGCTCTGTAAACATGGGCGTTATGGTCTCCAAAAGGTCCTTCACGGCCCCTTCCGCGTCCCACGCAGTCTTAACAAGGGCATCTGTGTACGCCCCAAGGAGCCACGGCCACACCGTGCCCTGGTGGTAGCTGCTGTCGCGCGCTTCGGGGCCGCCCTCGTAGGCGGGTCTGTAGCCCGCGCTGCCGGGCGCCAGGGTCCGCAGCCCAAAGGGCGTCAAAAGGCGGCTGCGCACCGCATCCATAACCTGCGCGCGGTATTCAGGCTCCAAAACCGAGTGAGGCAGCGCCAGCGCAAAAACCTGGTTGGGACGGATGGCGCAGTCCCTCCCTTCTTCACGCCAGACATCGGCAAGGCAGCCCTGCTCCTGCACAAAATAACGCTGCAGGAAAACCTCGCGCATGGAGGCAAGCCGCTCCTCGCACTCCCAGCCATCTTCGCCGAAACGCCGCCCAAGCTCCTGGGCAAAGGCTAAAGCGTTATACCAAAGCGCAGAAATTTCAACTGGCGCTCCATAGCGCGGGGTCACGGGACGGCCATTCACCGAGGCGTCCATCCACGTGAGCTGCGTATCAGGGTTCCCCACCAGCAGGAAGCCCGCGGCATCAGGGCGGACATAGGGCGCACTTCCGCTCTGGTAGGCGCGCACAACCTGTTTTAAGGCAGGCCAGCACACGCGGCGCACAAAATCCCTGCCTTCCGCGGAGAACCTGTCCATATGCTGCACGGCCCACACAAACCAAAGCGAGGCATCCACCGAATTGTAGGCATGGAGGCCGTCTTCAGAAAAACAGTTGGGGATCAGCCCGTTTTTCACGCTCCCCGCGAGCCTGCGCAAAACTTCAGCGCCTTCCCTGAAGCGGCCGGCACAGAATGTGAGCCCGGCAAGGCTGATGCAGGTATCCCGCCCCCATACGCCAAACCAGGGGTAGCCGGCCACAACGCCGGCCCCGCCGCCCGCATCTTGGACAAGGAATTTCCGCCCTTCCGCGGCAAGGTGCGCCTCCAGGCGCCCGGGGTGCCTGACTGCGGGCGCGCTGCGCATAATCCTGGCTTCCAGTGCAAGCCTGCGCCCTGTCTCTTCTTTCCAGCAGTGCCGCAGCTGCTCACGGGGCTTATCAAGCGCAGAGGTGGAGGCCGAAACATAGACCGGCACGCCGGGCTCAAGCCGAATGTCAAACACGCCAGGCTGGAACAGGTCTTCTTCGTCAGGGAAGCCCCGTTCCGCCTCAACAGGGTAGCATACCCTGCGGCACCATGCCGGCAGGGCCTGGAAGCTGTGCGCCCCTGAAACCTGGATATATAAGGGCGGCAGGGAAAGGTAGGGGCGCACGCCCATGCCGGAAGGCACGCTCCATGTTTCAGCGCTGAGGGCCTCGTTGGCATAGGTCAGGCTGTGGGCGTTGCGGAAGGCCAAAAGGGGCTTTATGCGCAGGATGGGCGGCTCAGCCAAGTTCATCTCCGCAGCGGAGGAAAGGGTGTAGCGCAGGATGACCAGCGTTTTTCCAGGCACCATAAGGAGCTCGCGCACCAGCCACGCGTCCCCAAAACGCCAGCGGGCCATGGGCCAGGGACCCGCCGAAAACTCATGCAGGCATTCATAGCCCTGCGGAAAAAACACATCGGGGTGGCGCCTGCACGAAAAAAAATGCTCGACGCTGCCGAAAAGCAGCGACTCCTCCATGGCAGAAAGAAGCACGTGGCGGCCGGCAGGCTGAGCCAGATCGGCAACAAGAAGCCCGTGGTACCTGCGCGTGTTGCAGCCAGGAACAGAGCCTGAGGCGTAATCGCCAAGCCCGTTTGTTTCAAGCCACTCCCCCTGCAGGGAGACGCGCGGATTTCCACATGTCTTTCTGCCAAAAACGAATCGCATAATACCCTCCACGAACTCCGCACGGAAGGCGCATGGACTGCATTACGGACTATCACGCCGATACAGAATCACGCGCCCCGGCGTCCTTTTCTTACCACAAAACAAAAAGAAATGCTACGGAAAATCATAACGAAGAGACCGCTGCACAGTAAACCGGTATAACTCTATGAAATTATATAATAAATCAGAAAATTGTGCAAATTCTTGCCTAAAATTTACTCAATTATTTCAACAAGTTAAGCACCATCCAAGTGGTTTCACAAAGCGTACTTTGCCTTTTATTCAGGCGAAAACAGGATTCTTTTCCGCCACAGGCGGCCAGGCAGCGCTTTCCGCCGTGTTTTGGCTGGCTGGCTTGACTTTTACAAAACCTGCGGATATCAAGACGAAATTTAATACTGCAATTTGGATTCCGGAGCCGTGCATTCCCATGTTTGAAAGCCTTTCCGACAGATTGTCGAACGTATTCCGCAGCCTTGGCGGCAAATCCCAGCTGACGGAGGCAAACATCCGCGAGGGACTGCGCGAGGTGCGCCTTGCCCTGCTGGAGGCCGACGTCAACTTTAAAGTTGTAAAAAGCTTTACTGAAAAGGTGCAGGAACGCTGCCTGGGGCAGGATGTTGAAAAGAGCCTCACCCCCACCCAGCAGATGGTCAAGATTGTGCACGACGAGCTTGTGGAGCTTCTTGGCGGGGAAGATACGGCCCTCAACCTCCAGGATGCGCAGCCCGGCGTCATCATGCTGGTGGGGCTCCAGGGCTCCGGCAAAACCACCTCGGCGGGCAAGCTGGCCAACCTCCTGCGCAAGCAGAAAATCAGCCCTTACCTCGTGCCGGTGGACGTATACCGCCCCGCCGCCATTGACCAGCTTTCCTCACTTGCCCGCCAGCTCGATATCCCCTGCTACCCTTCCACCACGGACATGAAGCCCGTGGACATTGCCAGGGCCGCCGTGGAGGAAGCCAGGGCCCAAGGCTGCGGCGCGGTTATCCTCGACACCGCGGGGCGCCTCCATGTGGATGAGCCGCTCATGCAGGAGCTTGCGGACATCAAGGCGGCTGTATCCCCCCAGGAAATTCTCTTTGTCGCCGACGCCATGACCGGCCAGGACGCCGTGACCGTTGCCGAAGCCTTCAACAACAGGCTTGACCTCACGGGCGTTGTGCTGACCAAGATGGATGGCGACGCCAGGGGCGGCGCGGCCCTCTCCATCAAGTCGGTCACGGGCGCATCCGTCAAATTCGTGGGCATGGGCGAAAAGCTCTCTGAAATGGAGGTTTTCCATCCCGACAGGGTCGCCGGGCGCATCCTCGGCATGGGCGACATGCTCACCCTGATTGAAAAGGCCCAGAACGCCTACAAGGCCGAAGAAGCGGAAGCGCTGAACAAAAAGCTGAGCAAGGCCACCTTTGATTTTGAAGATTTTTTGACGCAGATGCACCGCATGCGGAAAATCGGCTCGCTGGGGTCCATCATCAAGCTCATTCCCGGGCTTGGCGGGCTGGCCTCAAAGCTTGGCGACATGGCCGAGCATGAAAAGGAGCTTTCCCGCGCCGAATCCATCATCAATTCCATGACCATGGAAGAGCGCCGCCACCCCGACATCATCAATGGCAGCCGCCGCGCGCGCATTGCCAAAGGTTCCGGCAATTCCATCAACCAGGTCAACCAGCTGCTCCAGCAGTTTGAGCAGATGCGCAAAATGATGCAGCAGCTGATGGGCGGCAAGGGCCCCAAAATGCCCCAGATGCCCGCCGGATTTCCCCGCATGGGCGGCGGCATGGGCGGCATGCCCCCTGGATTTCCCGGCATGGGAGGCATGCCTCCGGGCTTCCCCGGCATGGGGGGCGCGCCCGGAAGCGGTTCATCCGCCACGAAAAAGAAAAAGAAGGACCGCGACAAGCGCAAAAACAAAAAGCGCTGAACGGCGGACTTTACAAGCGAGCCGCCTTTTGCTACGCAGTCTGCCTGCCGCACCGCGGCATTTCAGACACAACCTGTCACATACGGCGGAGGGGTTTTCCCCTGCGCGTTTTCAGCAATCCTTTTGCACCATATCTCCTAAGGAGTCATCATGTCTGTTAAAATCCGCCTGACCCGCATGGGTTCCAAAAAGCATCCCGTATACCGCATTGTCGCCATCAACAGCGCCTCCCGCCGCGACGGCCGCCCGCTGGAATTCCTGGGCAGCTACAACCCCCACACTGATCCCGCCACCATTACGGTGAATCAGGAAAAGGTTCAGAAGTGGCTTGACCTGGGCGCCGAGCTTTCCGACACGGTCCGCTCCCTCCTGAAGAAGCAGGCTCAATAACCATCCAGGGCTTGAAGGGCGCTTCCTTCAGGTTCTTCAACCAGTCCGAGGGGGCTTACCGTGCTGAAGGAGCTTGTTGAATACGTGGCCAAGGCGCTTGTTGACAAGCCTGAGGAAGTCAACGTGAGGATGCTGGAAGGCGACCAGACGGCCGTTGTTGAGCTGCGCGTCGCCAAAGACGACATCGGCAAAATCATCGGCCGCCAGGGCCGCACTGTGCGCGCGCTGCGGACGGTTTTTTCCGCCGCCGCCTCCCAGTCGCCCAAGCACGTCACCCTGGAACTGGTTGAATAAAATCCCGCTGCCAAAAGAGTTTCTTATGCCGCAGCTTGTGGAAATCGGCGTACTGGGCCGTCCCCACGGCATCCGTGGGGAAATTAGGGTCCAGTATTACGCCGGGTCTTTTGACCTGCTCAATGGCGCAGTGTTTCTGCGGGCCGGCAGCGGACCAGCCCGCCCTGCCT
Source organism: Desulfovibrionaceae bacterium (assembly GCA_017613475.1). Taxonomy (GTDB): domain Bacteria; phylum Desulfobacterota; class Desulfovibrionia; order Desulfovibrionales; family Desulfovibrionaceae; genus Avidesulfovibrio. Next base: position 12,139 of record JAGADT010000098.1, read on the forward strand.
CCATTGCGGGGCGGCGCATGCACCAGGGGCAGCCTGTTATTGCCCTGGAAGGGGTAACAGACCGCACCGCTGCCGAGTCCCTGCGGGGGCAGGCGCTCCTGATCGCCGAAGACAGGCTCCCCCCCGCAGAAGGAAATGAGCACTACCTCCACGCCATCATCGGCTTCTCGGTAAAAGAAAAAAAGAGCGGCGCCATGCTTGGCGTGCTGGACCATGTGCTCTTCTACGGCGGCCAGGAAACCTGGGCCATCCTTGCGGAAAACGGCAGCGAAATCCTCCTTCCGGCCATACCCGATTTCGTAGACGCCATTGATGAGGCGTCCCGCCTCATCCTGGTTTCCCCGCCTGAAGGGCTTGTTGAACTCTATACCACAGGCGCACGCTAAAACGCTGACCCGTGCTTTTAGTCAACGCGGCGTCCTGCATAACCTCCTTCCCCATTCTGTCCGTCCGTGCATCTTGTTCCGCCTCCCCTTATGCTGTGAGGCGGCACTGCCGCCTTTGGCGTCCAATCAACCCTTTCGTATGGAGCACACGCCATGCAAACCCCTCTTGACGATCCCGCGCTCCTTGCCCACCGCGGCTTTTTCCTGCGCCGCCGCAAGATTTTTGAAGAAGAATCGGCGCGCATCAAAGAAGCCCACGGCTCCCTGAAGGACTACGCGGACCTCCACCTGCGCCTGGGCATCCACAGCGTCACGGACGTGACGGGCCGGCCCTACTGGCGGCTTTTGGAATGCATGCCGAACGCCTCAGGGCTGTGGCTTGCCACCAGCAGGACAGGATTTGCCCTCCAGGACAGGCTCGCTTTCTCCAGCCTGAGCGGAGGGATGTGGGAGCTGCTCATTCCAAAGGAAGAGCTCACGCATGGCGAATATTATGAGCTGAGGGTCCGCCCCAAAGAAGGCGGGGAGCCGCAGCGCCGGGTTCCGGCTTTTGCCGATTACGTGGAGCAGGATAAGGAGATCCCCGAGCAGTGGTGCGCGCGCTTCTTCAACCCTGAAACGCCGTATGTTTTCCAGCACGACGCCGCGCCCAGGGATACGCGCTTCCCCCGCATTTATGAAGCTCACGTGGGCATGGCCCAGCCTTCGCTGCAGCACGTGAAAGGCAGCGTGGGCACCTACGCTGATTTTGCCAGGAACATCCTGCCGCGCATCAGGGCGTCGGGCTACACCGCCGTGCAGCTCATGGCCATCCCTGAGCACCCGCTGTACAGATCCTTTGGCTACCAGGTAGGCAGCTACTTCGCCCCCTCCTCGCGCTATGGAACGCCGGATGATTTCAGGCGGCTGGTGGATGAGGCGCACAGGCTCGGCCTTTCCGTCATCCTGGATGTCGCCCACGGGCACGCCTGCTCCAACACCGAGCAGGGGCTGGCCCGCTACGACACAGGCAACCTCTTTTTCTCGGAACAGGACAACCAGTGGGGCACGCCCTCCTTTGCCTTTGACCGCGAGCCTGTCCGCCGCTTCCTCCTCTCCAACTGCCGCTACTGGCTGGAGGAATTCCACGTGGATGGCTTCCGCTTTGACGCCGTTGGCAACATCATCTACGCGGACCACGGCATCAACGACGACTTCCAGCAGACGGAACGCTGCTTCACCAACGCCGCGGGTGAGCCGCGCGGAAATGTATGGGGCGAGCTCTATCTTTCCCTGGCCAACGAGCTTACGCACACGCTGCACGCCCAAAGCATCACCATTGCCGAAGAGTTCAGCGGCATGCCCGGGCTGACCTGCCAGCCCAGGGACGGCGGGCTTGGCTTTGACTACCGCTTTGCCATGGGCCAGCCTGATTTCTGGGGCAAGGCTGTGGAAAGCCCCCAGGCCATGGGGCTGACCTGGTATGAAATGACCAACCACCGCCCCTATGACCGCACCATCAGCTACGTGGAATGCCACGACCAGTGCATCAACGGCGGCAGCGCCATGATCTGGCGGCTCCTGAGGGAAAGCATGTATACCGGCATGCAGAAGGAGTACTGCACCTGGAAGGTTTCCAGGGGCCTGGCCTTCTACCGCCTGATGCGCGCCCTGACCCTAACCTCGGCAGACGCCGGCTACCTCAACTTTATGGGCAACGAATTCGGGCACCCCGAATGGCTGGATGACGAAGCCTGCGCGCACCGCCAGTGGCACCTGGCCGATTCCCCTGACCTGCTCTACGCAGCCCTGGCCCGCTGGGACCGCGCGCAGCTCTGCGGCCTGGTGCAGGACCATCTGGAAGACTTTCTCACGCCGCCGATCTTCCGCTTCATCCATGAAGACAAGCGCCTCCTGGCCTTTGAGCGCGGGCATCTCCTCTTTGCCTTCAATTTCCATGAGCTTGACCCGCAGATTGACCTGCGCATTCCCGCAACGCCGGGGAAATATGTGGAGCTCTTTTCTTCCGATGAGGAGCGCTTTGGCGGCTACGGCAACCTCGCCGCAGCCGTGCCGCCCACGGAGCATTTCAGCGACGCCGCCACAGGCACGGACCTGCAGGATGTCACCATTTATCTCCCGCCAATGACCATGCTTGCCATGGTACGGCGCTAACGGCGGGCAATGCCCGTTTTATTCAATTGAGACGAGGCCAAAAGGCTTGACAAAACCCATGGCCACGTATATTGAATCTCCATTCAACGGGTTCCCCCGCTGATGCCAACTTAGCTCAGCTGGTAGAGCAGCTGATTCGTAATCAGCAGGTCGTCAGTTCAAATCTGACAGTTGGCTCCATACGCCCCTTCCTTTCCGGCTGGTTGAGACCGCAAGGTTGAAACCGGCCGGATTTTTTATGCGGAAAGCGGCTTCTCTTCCTTTCCCTCGCGGCGGACCGCGGCTTTTGCCAGCTCCGCCCAAACCCTGTTGATGCGCCTGCGTGACTCAGGATCAATATCCTTAATGGAAGCCAGCACCGCCCCAGGGTGCGTAAACAGCCCCAGCCAGAATTCCTTTCCAAAGCTCCTGGCGTCTGTTGACTTGAGCACCTGAAACAGGGTTTCGATAAACAGGCAGCGCTCTTCTTCCTCCACTTCAGAAAGCCAGCGCCGGACCACGTTCTGCACATAGACGCTGTCTCCCGCCAGCGCGGGCCTGCGCACAAAACGCGGGCCTTCCACCTGCCATGAATACGGATCATGCTGCCAGATGCCTATGGAATCGCTTGCCACAACCTCATAGTCCTCCGGATGATTCAGCAGCATGCCGATGACAGAAGACTGGGGCACAAAGGAAAGAAGCTGCCCCTGTATTTTCCCGTAAATATCCCGGGCAAAGGCGCTGTCATTAAACCCCGGGCCGTCATTGTTATAAACCTGCGCAATTCGGGCGCGCTGCCCCTCTTCAAGATGCGCCGCAGCGTACATGGCAAGGTTGCCGCCCTTGGAATGCCCGCCGGCATAGAGCCTGCCCGGATAACGCCCGGCGGCCCGCTGCAGATACCCGGCTGCCGCCTCCTGCGCGGGAACAGAGCGCGAATAGGTCATTGCGAAATCTTCTTTCCAGCCGACAAGGGTGTTGTCCGTGCCGCGGAAGGACACAAAAACCGAGTTGTCCGGAAGGCGCAGCGTGACCGCGGCAAACTGTATGCCCGCCTCATCGTCAAAGGCGTGTTCATAGTCCGAAAGCACAATGCCGCCGAAACGCTCGCTGCCTGCCACAGCCTCCAGGAGCTTAACGTCGTTCTCGGCTGTGTACCCAACGGAAAAAGGCTTCCCCTGCAGTATCCCGCCAAGGCTTTTGAGCGTTTCGGATCCGCCTGCGCCAAGCCCTTCTTCCCAAAAGAGCATGGACAACTGCGACAAAATCAATCCGTCAACCTCTCCAAGGGGGATGCTGGCCAGCGGCAGGTCACCCCGCCAGCGGAGATAATCCAAAATCGAACTCATTTAAGCGCTCCTAACCCGCGTCAGCGGAACGTGCAGCGATCCGCGGGAATTTTTGTCATGCAAATGAGTAAAAGCCGCCTGCCTCCCGCAGCGCGGCTCTTATCCACCGCTTACGGCAAAGGCTGCCGTAAGTGAAAACATCATAAAGGGGCAGTGTCCCCGGCCTGCCGCACTATAGGAGCGACATCTGGGTTTTGGCGGATGCACGCCGCACAAGCCTGACCTGCGTAAAAAACGAGGGCAGCACGCGCAGGAAACGCGACGGAGGCAGCGCAAGCTCTTTTCCGTAGATCCGGCGTTTTTCCGCCCGGCTCACGTAAACCGCCTCGGAAGCCCTGGTCAGCCCCACATACAAGAGCCGCCTTTCCTCTTCTTGCTCTGCTTCAGGCAATGTTTCAGAAGCCTCTCCGGCAAAGAGCCCAGGCCCAGCATAGGGCAGCAGGCCATCTTCCAACGCCGGCAGGAAAACCGCGCGGAACTCCAGGCCCTTGGCCGCGTGAATGGTCATGATCCGCACAAATTCGCCGGACTCCCGCGCCAAATCCAAATCCCGGCGGAGGCAGACCCAATCCAGCAGCCCTTCCCAGGAGCGCTGTTCCGCAAAGCTCCTGCGCAATTGCTGGAACGCGGCGGAATCCCAGGCCAGCCGCTCAAGCGCCCCCTGCTGAACAAGCGCCTCGAAGAGCGTTTCAGGACCTCCCGCAAAGGCCGCTTCCGGAACAGACGGGGCGTCTTCCGGCAAATCCGCCGGCCTGCCAAAATGCCGGGCTGCAAGGCCAAGCATCAAAGAAACCCTGGCGTCTTTCCAAAACGGCTCAGTCTCCGGCACGGAAACAGGAATGCCCCTGGCAAACAAAGCTTCCCTAAGCGGCGGCATGAGCGCGCGGATGCGCACAAGCACCGCGATTTCCCCCGGGCTGAACGTTCCGGCAAGGCGGTCGCTGCCCTTCGCGGCATCCGCTAATGTATGCGAGGTCGCCCCAAGGAGCTTTCCGATTTCCGCGGCTATCCATTCCGCCTCGCGCCGGGCATCCGGAGCGGAAAAAAGCTTCAGGCTTACGGGCACAGGCCTTACCGCCCGCAGGCGCCCGCAATGCGCGGCCCCGCCAAGCAGCGCGTCCGCGGCTGAAAGGATTTCCTGCCCTGAACGGTAGCTTTCGGCAAGCGTGACCAGCGTCAAATCCGGCCAAAACGCTTTCAGCGCGCCCTGAACATCAGGGTGCGCCCCACGGAAGCCATAAATGGCCTGGTCAGGGTCCCCAATGCCGAAAAAGCCCTCCCCTGAGGGAGGCAGCAGATGGCGCACAAGCTCCAGCTGCAGGGGGGAAAGGTCCTGCACTTCATCCACCAGCACATGCTCCCACGGACGGGCCAGGCCGTTTTTCAGGCAGGCAAGCCAGTTTTCCAGCAAGTCCGTGTAATCCGCCATGTTCCGCGCCCGCTTCCAGGCCGTGTAGCGCTCCATCATGGCGCATACGCCCTCTGAAGGGACAGCCAGCTTTTCGCGGCAGAGGGAAAGCTCCTCAAACACTTTTCTAAGTGCCGCCCTGTCCGCCCCGCAAGCTTCGTTGGCATGGGCAAAGGCGCTCCTCGCGCCCTCTTCATCCAGCACCAGCGGGGGGGCAATGCCCCTTTTACTCAAGTTCATCAAGCCACGGTCCTGGGCAAGCCCCTGCTCATGCCCTTGAGTAAAAGCAGCGGTGCTGCCCTGCCAAAATGGCAGGGCCAGGGCATGGAGTGTATCTGCCTGCGGCAAAGCGGCTCCCGGAAACGCCGCAGCAAGCCGCTCGCGCAGTTCGCCCGCCGCGCGGCGCGTAAAAGTCACCGCCGCGATGCGGGAAGCTTCCACGCCCTCCTGAAGCAGCCTGGCTATGCGGCCGACAAGCGTGCGCGTTTTGCCGGCTCCTGGCCCGGCAAGCACCAGCACGGGGCCGGGACCCGCCTGCAAAGCCTGCTCCTGCTGCCGGCTCCAGGTGAACGCAGGACGCGCCGCGGCATCCCCGCCCATGGATTTTGGCGCATCCTGCACAGGCGGCGTTTCCTCAAACAACGCGGGAACGCTCACCCTGCTTTTGAAGCTCGTTTTTTCCTGCATCAGCAGCCCCTGGCGGCCAAGCTCCCCAGGCTCAAAGACCCGGACCACGCCGTATTCGCCGTCGTAGCCGCCCTGGCGGATAACCCGCCCGCGGCGCATTCTGGAAACCGCCTCGCCCAGTTCATCCCACTCGCGCCGGATATCCGCTTCCGGCACGTTTTTGAGCAGGTCCAGCTCAGGTCCAAAGCGCTGAAGCAGCGCGGCTAAGCGCCGCTGGACCTTCACGCTCTTTGAGCCAACGCCCAAAAGCTCGCCCAAAAGTTCCGCCAGGGGAATCAGGGAAGAAAAGCCCGTTCCCGCAGGAGGAACAGGCTCACTCCTGTCCGCCAGTTCCGTAACGCGGCTGAGCACCCCCACCGTCAGCTCCCGCCCGCAGACAGGGCAGCGCCCGTTCAGGCGCCGCGTTTCTTCAGGCGTAAGCACAACATGGCAGTTGCGGTGGCCATCCAGATGATATTTGCCTTCTTCGGGGAAAAATTCCACCGTGCCCTCATAGGCGCAGCCGCCCTCTGCCGGCAGCTTCTGCGCGGCCCTGCGCAGCGCGCCGAAAATTCCATCATAGGAGGGGGAGCCGGAAAACGCCGTGGCCTCGCGCCCCAGGTTCTCGCCTGAATGGGCATCGGAGCTTGAAACCATCACATAGCGGTCCAGCCCGCTCCACAGGCGGTTCATATCGGGGTCAGAAGAAAGCCCGGTTTCCAGCGCGAAAATATGCGGGCTTAAATCTTCAAAGCAGGCTTCAAGCGAATCAAAGCCCGACTTCGAGCCAAAAAGCGAAAACCAGGGGGTCCAGATGTGGGCGGGGATCACCACGCCCCGCTCATCTGTTTCCAGCACCATTTCCAGCAGGCGCTTTGAATCCAGGCCAAGGATGGGGCGGCCGTCAGACGCCAGGTTGCCGATCTGCTCCAGCTTGCGGCACAAGCGCTCCACGCTGTCAAAATCAGGCATGTAGACAAGGTTGTGGATTTTCCTCACAGCCCCGTCTTTTTTATAAATGGAGCTGATTTCCGCCTCCAGCAGGAACAGCGGCCCTGAGGATTCTGCGCCAGCGGCATTGCCGCCGGCACTGCCGCCGGGCAGGGAAAAGCCCGGCGCTTCGCGTCCAATATCCGGGGGGCGGCGCAGGCGGTAGAGGCCTGAGGATTCGTCGCGCACAAGGGCTTCTTTCAGCTCCTCGCGCCAGGCCGGGTGGGTGAAATCGCCCGTGGCGGTTACAGAGAGCCCTTTAAGGCAGCTCCAGGCCGCCAGGTGCGGCGCTGTCAGCCTGGAGCTGGTAGCGCGGGAAAAACGGGAATGGATATGGAGATCGGCAAGAAAGGTGTTCATGTCGGCAAGGAGCAGCATTGCTGCCGTTATTCACGTGGCTGAGCAGCGTGTTTCAAAGTCCGTTGGTGAGGGGGCGATGCCCGGCCATCCCCTCTGGATGGGTGCCCCGCAGGGGCCGGAAAGGTCAGCCCTTCCCGCTGCATTTTCCTTCGGGCACAGGTAGCGCCCATGCCCCTGGAAAAGCCCCCAAAGGGTATGGCGTTAGCGTCCGTGCCCGCCGGCAATGCCCCCAACGGCCCGCTAAAAAACCTCGACAACCTCAATGGCAAAGGTCAAATCCTGCCCGGCCAGCGGGTGGTTGCCATCCAGGATGACGCCGTCTTCCTGAACATCCCTGACCACCATGTCATGGATGCCCTGCTCGGTCTGCACGCGGAGCCGCTGGCCGGAAGAAAGCTTCATTTCAGCGGGGAACTCGCTTAGGGGAACCTTATACACCTTGAGGTTGTCGTACGGGCCATAGGCCTGCTCCGCAGGAATGGTCACCGTGCAGCTCCCGCCCTTTTCGAGGTTGCGCACCGCGTTTTCAAAACCGGGAATCAGGCTGCCCGAGCCCATGATAAATTCCAGGGGGTCGCGCCCCCGCGAGGAATCAAACTGCGTTCCATCCGAAAGCGTGCCTTCGTAATGCACCCTGACTGTCTGGCCATCTTCAATCATGTATTTGCCCTCTTTTTGCAGGGAGGCTTGCGGAGGCTTGACACCGTATGCCTTCCTGTTGAATTATTTGCCACATTTTTCCACATCTTCAACTGCAGAGCGAGTACCCCATGCCCGATGTCCGTTCTTCAATCACCGACGCCGTCCACTTTTACGGCTCAAGCACGCCCAGGGAGCTTGTGCGTGAATACGGCTCCCCGCTGTATGTCTATAATGAAACCATCCTGCGCACCCGCTGCCGGGAACTCTTAGGGCTTTCATCCCATCCAGGATTCCGGGTCAATTACTCCGCCAAGGCCAATACCAACCCCGCTCTCCTGCGCATCATCCGCGAAGAAGGCTGCGTGGCCGACGCCATGTCGCCCGGCGAACTGTACCTGAACAAAATGGCGGGCTTCACCCCGGACGAGCTGCTCTATGTCTGCAACAACGTGCCGGCTGAAGAGCTGGCGGCCGCCGTGGACGCGGGGCTGATTGTGAGCGTGGATTCCCTGGCGCAGCTTGACCTGCTTGGCCGCACAAGGCCCGGCTGCCGCGCCATGGTCCGCCTGAACCCCGGCATCGGGGCAGGGCATCACCAAAAAGTCATCACCGCCGGCAAGAAAACCAAGTTCGGCATCTCCCCTGCTTCTCTTCCCGAAGTCTTTGACATTGTCAATGCCCACAAGATGCGCCTCTCCGGGCTGAACCAGCATATCGGCTCCCTGTTCATGGAGCCGGAGGGCTACCTGAACGCCATGGACGTGCTGCTTGGCATCGCATCCAGGCTGCGTTCTGAAGGGCGCCTCAACGACCTGGAAATCCTGGATTTCGGCGGCGGCTTCGGCATCCCCTACCACAAGTACGAAAACCAGCCGCGCCTTGACCTCGCCGCCTTAGGCCAGGGCATCCACCAGCGCATTTCCGAATGGAGCGCGCAGAACAATTACAAGGGCCGCTTTTATGTGGAGCCCGGGCGCTATATTTCGGCGGAATGCTGCGTGCTGCTGGGCACGGTAACCGCCACCAAGAGCAACGCCGAAACAGCCTACGCGGGGTCCGACCTGGGCTTCAACGTGCTCATGCGCCCCGTTTTGTACGACGCCTTCCACGATATCGAAATCTACCGCGGCACGGCGCCGGAAAGCGAAACCGTTGCCCAGACCATTGTGGGCAACATCTGCGAAAGCGGGGACATCCTCGCGCACAACAGGGAGCTGCCGCGCCTGAAGGAAAATGACATCCTGGGCGTCCTGGACGCCGGGGCCTACGGCTATGTGATGGCCTCCACCTACAACAGCCGCCCGCGCCCTGCAGAAGTGCTCATCACCAAAAACGGCACGCCTAAGCTCATCCGCCGGCGCGAAACCCTTGAGGACCTCGCCGCGCTCTTTACGGACTGAGACAGCTAAATCACAACGGACAAAAAAGCGGGAACCGACAGCCTAAACGCTGAAGGTTCCCGCTTTTTGCTTTACTGCCTGCGAGGATCAGGCGCTAATCGCGG
>JAGADT010000099.1 GCA_017613475.1 Desulfovibrionaceae bacterium
CTGGGAATGACGGTTGTGCCCATGTCCGGCGGCAGCACGCGGCGCCAGGTGCAGCTGATGAGGGACTTCGGCGCGACGGTGCTGAGCTGCACCCCGTCCTACGCGCTTCATCTGTACGAAGAGGGCCTGGCCTGCGGCATTGACATGAAGGAGCTGCCCCTGCGCATTGGCATTTTTGGCGGGGAGCCGTGGACGCAGGCCATGTGCCGCGACATCGAAGATAAAATGGGCATCAAGGCCTACAATATTTACGGGCTTTCCGAAGTCATGGGGCCCGGCGTTGCCATGGAATGCCAGGCAAAGCACGGGATGCACATCCATGAGGACCATTTTATTGCTGAAATCATTGATCCTGTGACGCTGGAACCCAAGCCCCTCGGCGAAGAGGGCGAGCTTGTGCTGACCACCATCACCAAGCAGGGCAGCCCGCTTATCCGTTACCGCACGCACGACCTGACCGAGCTGATCCCTGAACCCTGTCCCTGCGGAAGGACGCACCTGCGCATCGGGCGGCTCAAGGGCCGCAGCGACGACATGCTGATCATCCGCGGCGTCAATTTCTTCCCTTCCCAGGTGGAAAGCCTGCTGCTGGAAGTGGAAGGCGTTTCGCCGCACTACCAGATCATCCTGACCCGCACAGGCAACCTGGACGAGGTGGAGGTCTGCGTGGAAGTGTCGGAAGGCGTGTTCTCCGACGCCGTCAAGGACCTGCAGCGCCTGGAGCGGCAGCTGCAGAAGGGTATTAAGGAATACCTTGGCGTGACGACACGCGTGCGCCTTGTAAGCCCGCACAGCATTTCCCGCTCCGAGGGCAAGATGCAGCGGGTTATCGACAAGCGCTGACCCTGTTTTTTGAGGTGCTGAGCCTCTCAGGCAATAAAGCCGCCGGCGTGCATCCACGCTGGCGGCTTTGCCTTGCCTGTGCGGCACCTGCAGTCAATAGGGATTTGTCCGCAGGGCCTATTTGCTGAGCGAATGCTCAACCAGCCCGCCGGAGGGTTTTTCCACCCCGGCTTTGCTGGGGGAGGGGATGACTGTGCGCGAGCCCGCCTTCACTTCCTCAAGCTCGCCGAAGCTCTGGCGCTTGAATTTGCCTTTGAGCTCGCTGTGCCCAATGCCGCGCACGACAGCGGAGCGGTAGTACGCCTTATCCGTGGAGGGTTTCCCCGTGCCGATGCGCTCTACGCCAAAGGGAGTTGTATCCATCCGGTCGATAACCAGGTAGTAATCGATCCAGGAGAAGCCCACTTCTCTGCGGCAGAGGACAAACCAGTCCTTCTTGCCGTCCTGGTTCCAGTCCGCGGCGCCAAGAAGGCGCACGGTAATCGTGCTTTCGCTGTCTTTGATGGCAAAGCCGTCGTCAAGGAAGGCAATGGCGTCGTCAGGCTGGCTGATTTCCGCGAATGATCTGGCATGCTGCCCTGAGGGGAGCAGGAAATTGGGGCTGAGGCGTTCGAAAAGCGTTTTCCCAACCGGGGATGGGAAAGAGTCTTTGAAGAAAGGGGTGTGGTAGGAGCCGTCGCTGCCAATGACGCCGCGCTTGCTGAGCTCAGGGGTGAGGCGGCAGCCCATGAGCTTGAATTCCCTTTCGTTGACGACGCTGACGGTGTGCGCTGACGAGCAGCCTGAGAGGAGGACGGCAAGGAGCAGGCAGAGGATGGGTAGATGTTTCATTGCGTATCCGTTACCATTGGGGCATGTTGTTTCAAATGCAAAATATCCAGGCCCCTGCATTAGGGCAGGGAGCCGCATTTGTAAAGGGAGTGGTATTATGCTTACAGTAGGTTGTATTGGCTGCGGCAACATGGGGGGCGCCATGCTGCGGGGCCTTGGCAAGACAGGGCGCTACCGTTTGCTTGGCGTGGAGCATCATCCGGAAAAGCTCGCTGCCTGCGGCGCGGAAGCCGCGGATCCTGGCCTCATAGGCCGGGAAGCGGATATTATCCTGGTGGCGGTTAAGCCCTATGCCGCCGCGAAAGCGCTGGAAGAGGCGCTGGACGGCGCGCCGAACCGCCGCCGGCTCGTGCTTTCTGTGGTCGCCGGCATTGGCATGAAACGGCTCAAGGCGATTGCCGCCGGGCGGGCGGCCGTGGTGCGCTGCATGCCCAATACGCCCGCGGCCGTAGGCATGGGCTCGTTCGGCGTATGCCTGGAAGATCCGGCGCTGGATGAAGAGCAGAAGCGCGAAGTGCGCGAGCTGCTTGGCGCATTGGGCCGGGTTGAGGAACTGCCGGAAAGCCAGTTCGCCCCGTTCACCGCGCTGATGGGCTGCGGCCCAGCCTATATTTTTTATGTGATCGAGGCGCTGGCCGAAGCCGGCGTGCGCATGGGCTTCTCCAGGGCAAGGGCTGTTGAAATGGCTTCCTGGCTCTGCGCCGGCAGTGCGAAGCTGGCCCTGCAGCCTGGCGCGCATCCCTCCATCCTGCGGGAGCAGGTCTGCTCGCCTGCCGGATCGACCATCGAGGGCGTGGCCGCGCTTGACGAGCTCGCCGTAAAGTCCGCCATTGAGGCAGCGGTCTTTGCCGCCTGGGAAAAAGAAAAAAGCAGGGAATGCTGATATTCGCGCTTAGCGTGTGGAAACGCGGGGCCGCATCTGTCCAGGGTGCGGGACCCCGCGGAAACATTGATTTTTCAGGAGAGCAGCATGCCAAGAATTTTGCCTGGTTCTGTTCCGGGAGCCGACATTTACGCCATTACGGACAGCCGCCTTTCACTGGGGCGCGGCGTTGGCGAAGTGGCCCGCGCGGTTATGTCCTCCGGAGTCAGGATCCTCCAGTACAGGGAAAAGGACAAGGATAAGGGCGAGAAGCTGAAGGAATGCCTTTTGCTGCGGGAGATCACCCGCGGGGCCGGAGCCTGCTTCATTGTGAATGACGATGTGGATATCGCGCTGCTTTGCGGGGCTGACGGCGTGCACCTTGGGCAGAGCGATCTTCCCGCGGCGGAGGTCCGCCGCCTGGTGGGTCCTGAGATGATCATCGGGGTTTCCAGCAAAAATCCCGGGCAGGCGGAAAAGGCCGTTGCTGATGGCGCCGACTACATAGGCGTGGGCCCCATTTTTTCCACGGCGACCAAGCCTGAAGCCGGCAAGGGCGTGACGCTTGCGTACCTTGACTGGGTCATCGCGAACATAAGGATTCCATACGTGGCCATCGGCGGCATCAACCGTTCCAATATTGGCGAGCTGGTGCGGCACGGCTGCCGCTGCTGCGCGATGATTTCAGACATCGTGTCTGCCCCTGACATTCCCGGCCGCATCGAAGAGATCAGGCGGGCCATGCGCTGAGCTTTGGCGCAGAAGCCTCTGCCCTGGCCGGGAAAAGGCGGGGCATGAGGCTTGACGGTCTACCAAGGCGCCTGTATCTTAGTCCGTTCAGTTTTGTTGCGAAAGGAGTCCGTGATGCTTGATCTAAAGTTGCTGCAAAAAAATCCTGAGCTTGTTGCCGCTGCGCTGAAGCGCCGGCATTCGCCTGTGAGCATGGAAGTCTTCGAACGCCTGGATACAAAGCGCCGCGGGCTTCTTGCCGAGGCTGAGGCCCTGAAGGGCGAAAGAAACCGGATTTCCGCCGAGGTCGGAAAACTGAAGCGCGCCGGGCAGGACGCTTCGGAACTCATGGCGCGTTCGGCGGAAACGGCCGCGCGCATTGCCGAGCTTGATAAGGAAACGGAGGCCGTCAAGGCAGAGCAGGAAAACTGGATGCTTACCGTGCCCAATATCCCGGACGCGGACGTGCCGGACGGCCTTGATGAAAAAGACAACGTGGAAGTCCGGCGCTGGGGCACGCCCGCGGCTTTTGATTTCCCCGTTAAGGAGCACTGGGAGCTGGGAGCGGCCCTGAACGGGCTGGATTTTGAGCGGGGCGCGCGCCTGGCTGGCTCGCGCTTTACGGTTTCCTGGGGCTGGGCTGCCAGGCTTGAGCGCGCCCTGATGAATTTTTACCTGGATTTTCACCGCGAGCAGGGAAGGACGGAAATTTTGCCTCCCTTCATGGTCAACCGCAAAACCATGACCGGCACCGGGCAGCTCCCCAAGTTTGAGGAAGACCTGTTCAAGGTGAACGATCCGCGCGACCTCTTTTTGATCCCCACGGCTGAAGTGCCGGTGACCAACCTCCATGCCGGCGAGGTGCTGGAGGAGGATCAGCTTCCGCTGCGCTACTGCGCGGCCACCCCCTGCTTCCGTTCCGAGGCCGGGGCTGCGGGCAGGGATACAAAGGGATTGATCCGCCAGCACCAGTTCATCAAGGTCGAGATGGTCTATTTCTCCCATCCTGACCGTTCTGAAGAATGCCTTGAGGAAATGCGCCGCAGCGCGGAAACCCTGCTTGAGCGCCTGGAGCTCCCGTACCGGACCATTGTCCTCTGCACGGGCGACATGGGCTTTTCTTCGGTCAAGACATACGATGTGGAAGTCTGGCTGCCCGGGCAGAACACGTACCGCGAAATTTCGTCCTGCTCCAACTGCCGCGATTTCCAGGCGCGCCGGGCCGGCATCCGCTACCGTCCAAAGGGCGGCGGCAAGCCCGGGTTTGTGCATACGCTCAATGGTTCCGGCCTGCCGACAGGCCGTTCATTGGTGGCGGTCATTGAAAATGGACAGCAGGCCGACGGCTCCATCAGGCTGCCGGAAGTTTTGTGGCCCTACATGGGCGGCATGAAGGAAATCCGCGCGGAAAAATAGCCGCGTACTATACTTACAGCGCAAAGGGATGGTTATGACTGAAGAGATTTTGGAAACGCCTGTGGAGAGCGTGCCTGTTCAGCCCCTGGGCGATTGGCGCAGGACACACACCTGCGGTGTTTTGACCGCCGCCGATAAAGGCGCGGAAGTGTGCCTTATGGGCTGGGCCCAGTACCGCCGGGATCACGGCGGGCTGATTTTCGTTGACCTGCGCGACCGCCATGGGCTTACGCAGGTTGTGTTCAGCCCCGAGGTGAACCAGGACGCGCACAGCCGCGCCCGCGTGCTCCGCCCGGAATTTGTATTGGCTATCAAGGGAACAGTGCGCCTGCGTCCTGAGGGCATGTCCAATCCCAACATGACCACCGGCGAGGTGGAAGTCTACGTGACGGAATGGAAGCTCCTGAATACGTCCAAGACGCCGCCCTTTCCCATTGAGGACCGTGTGGAAGCCGGTGAAAACCTCCGCCTCCAGTGGCGCTACCTGGATCTCCGCCGCCGCCGCATGACCAATAACCTTGTGCTGCGCAGCCGTGTGGCGCAGTCCATCCGCCGTTATCTTTCCGGCGCTGATTTCCTCGAGGTTGAAACGCCGTTCCTCACCAAGTCCACGCCGGAAGGCGCGCGTGACTTCCTGGTGCCCAGCCGTTTGAACCCCGGCCATTTTTATGCGCTGCCCCAGTCTCCGCAGCTCTTCAAGCAGCTGTGCATGGTTTCCGGACTGGACCGCTACTTCCAGATTGTGCGCTGCTTCCGCGATGAAGACCTGCGCGCTGACCGCCAGCCGGAATTCACCCAGGTTGACATTGAAATGAGCTTTGTGGATGAGGCCCAGGTCATGGATTTGGCCGAAGGCCTTATCCAGAGCGTTTTCCGCGAAACCCTTGGGGTGGAGCTGCCGCAGTCCTTCCCCCGCATGACGTGGGACGAAGCCATGGCCCGCTACGGCGTGGATAAGCCGGATACCCGCTTTGGCCTTGAGCT
This sequence comes from Desulfovibrionaceae bacterium, assembly GCA_017613475.1. Classification (GTDB taxonomy): domain Bacteria; phylum Desulfobacterota; class Desulfovibrionia; order Desulfovibrionales; family Desulfovibrionaceae; genus Avidesulfovibrio. The sequence continues at coordinate 5,666 of JAGADT010000099.1, forward strand.
GCAGGACGTCACGCACATTGTGCATGGCTCAGGCTTCAAGCTTTTTGCCTCGGCAAGCCTGGTCAAGGCCATGCGCGTGCCTGGCGGCGAGAAGCTCACGCGCAAGGAAATCGATGAGCTGACTGATTTCGTGAAGATTTACGGCGCGCAGGGCCTGGCATGGATCAAGGTGCGTGAAAACGAGTGGCAGTCGCCCATTGCCAAGTTCCTCTCCGAGGAGGAACGCGCGGGCCTGACCAGGGAGCTTGGGCTTGTCCCCGGCGACATCGTCTTTTTCCAGGCCGGGGAATTTGGCGTGGTCAACGCCGCCCTGGGCAACCTCCGCGTGCACCTTGCCGAAAAAATGGGCATGATCCCTGAGGATGCGTGGAATTTCCTCTGGGTTACGGATTTCCCCCTCTATGAGTACGATGACGAGGAAAAGCGCTTTGTCGCCTGCCACCATCCGTTTACCGCGCCTAAGGACGGCGACCTTGAGACCATGGTTGCCAATCCGGCTGCGGCCAAGGCCCGTGCCTATGACATGGTGCTGAACGGCAATGAAGTGGGCGGCGGCTCCATCCGCATTTACAATGCCGATGTGCAGCGCCGCATGTTTGATGCCCTGGGCTTCAGCCGCGAGGCGGCCGAGTCGCAGTTCGGCTTCCTGATCCAGGCGTTTGAGTACGGCGCGCCGCCGCATGGCGGCCTTGCCTTTGGCCTGGACCGCCTGATCATGCTGATGAGCAAGTCCGCTTCGATCCGCGACGTCATCGCCTTCCCGAAGACCCAGAAGGCCACATGCCTGATGACGGAGGCGCCTTCTGAAGTTTCCGCCAAGCAGCTGCGCGAGCTGAACCTGAAGCTTCGCAGTGAGGAAAAGAAGGCCTAGCCTTTATTTTCCTGTGAAGGAACGCTAAGCCTGCCGCCGCGCCCTGCATGGCCGTGACGGCGGGCTTTTTTAGGCGCGCGTTCCCGCAGAAAAATTTCAGCCTTGCCGTAAGAAGAAAGGAGATTTATACTGGAGGGATACGGGGCAGGCTGCCCTGGAAGCACAGGCGCCGGGTCATTGCCCTGGCGCGGCAGCGTTTCCCGAATGAACAGCACAGGAAGTAAGCGATGAATGGAATCGTGAGGTTTTTGGCCGGCATTGGGCTTGCCGCGGCGGCAGGGCTCTTTTTTGTACTGACAAGCGTGGCCGGGCTTTTTGTGGTTGGCCTGGTTGCCCTGGCGTTTTTGCTGAATATTGGCGGCATCCGTTCCCGCCTCAGGGCGATGAAGGAAGACGGAACCTGGGTGGTGACGTCATTTGGCAGGGGTGATGACTGCGAGAACGCGCGCATAGCGCAGGAAGATGCGTTTTACGCGCAGGAGGACGGCACGCGGAGGAATGCGGAAGACAGCGGGCCGTGCGTGGACCTGGAGGCTTCGGAATACCGCCGCGTGCGCCGGGAGGAAGGGGATCAGTCTTCCTGATCGTCCTCTTCCTGCAGGGAGTCGTGCAGGGCATCGGAGAAAATGTCAAATGCGGCCTGCTCGATGGGCTTTTCCGGTTCAAAGGTCAGGATTTCTGCGGGCACTTCGCCGTTTTCATCGCACAGGGCTTCAAATCGTTCGGAGTACGCGCCGATAAGCCGCTCCAGCTCGGCGAGAATGGGGTGGACGTTTGCTGAAAGTTCCTCTTCCGAGAGTTCGTCCAGTTCGTCCAGCGCCTTTTCGATGTCTTCATCGGTCAGGCTGGCAAATTCGGGAAGCGTTTTGACGCTGTTCATGGCTCAAGTCCTTTGTCTTGTGTTTCTCCGTTACTGGAATGGGCCCGTCCTGCGCCTGGCGCGCTGGCGTGTATGCCCATGGCATCGTTCCTTTTGGAGCCGTCCTTTGTGTTAACGGAAAACAGGCGGGGAGAAAAGGGGCAGGGCGTACAGCTTTCCAAAAGGTGGATGCAATGGACAATATGGCTTTTACCGCATGGTGCGCAGCGGAGCAGGGCAAATTTGTCCTGCAGCGGGAGACGCGGCTTTTCCAGGACCTGCTCAGCGCCTGGCCCAGAAGGGGGCACACGATGCTCCATGTCGGGTGCGGGAAGGACTGCTTCCTGCACATGTTCTGGGAAGATGGGTTTGACGTGACGGGCCTGGAATCGGACTCCCGCCTGCTCAGTGAGCTTCGCAGCCGGCTTGGGAGCCGCATTGAGTTTCAGCTTGGGCAGTACGACTGCCTGCCCTATGATGATGAATCGTTTGATTATGTGGTGCTGCCCTGGGCGCTGAACCTGGAGCCTTCCGCGCGCAGGGGCGCCGTGCTGGCCGAGGCTGTGCGCGTGGCGGGAAAGGGCGTGCTCCTGGGCTTTGTCAACAGCTGGCATATTTCCGGGCGCGAGGGCTTGCCGCGCCTGGCGAATGTATCTTCCATGACGCCGTTAGCCATGTTTTCCCTGCTGAGGCCATGGTTTTCCAGCTGTACGCCGACGGTGCGCTCGGTGCTTGCCGGGCCTTATGGCTCGTGGCGCTCAGGCTCTTTCTGGAAGCCCTGGAACAATACCGTTTCGTACCTGCCTTTTGGGGCGTTTGTGGGGGTGCGCCTGGACCGCCGCTCCATGGTGCCGCTGACGCCGCTCTGGCTTCATGCCGCTTCCCCGGCACAGGAGCCTTCATCCTGCCAGGCCTGCACCATGAGCGGAGGGGCCATGCCCGCGAGGTCAGGCAGGCGCTGATGCGCATACGGAAGCCGGGGTTGCCATTGGCGGTGAATGCGGCTATGTTTCCTTGTTTTTTTAAGATGTTGCGATAAACCTTCAACACTGTGGAAATGCCATGAATATTGCGCAGCGCATTGCAAAGCGGACGTCCCCCTTTTATTCCGTGGAATTTTTCCCGCCCAAGGAAGCCGCCCAGCAGGACTCTTTTTTTGCGGAGGTTGCCAAAATTCAGGCGATAAATCCGCTTTTTGCCTCGGTGACCTATGGGGCCGGCGGAAGCCGGCAGGATGCCACGCTGGACATTGTGGCCCGCTTGAAGCGCGATATGGGGCTGGAAACAATGGCGCACCTGACCTGCGTAGGCGCGTCTGAAGACAGGGTGGGCCGCTTTCTTGATCAGCTGCAGGAACTTGGCGTGGACAATGTGCTGGCCCTGCGCGGCGATCCTCCGCAGGATGGCGGGATTGACTGGGAGCATTCGCCGTTTCGCCATGCTGCGGACCTGGTGCGCTTTGTCCGGCGCCGCTGCCCTGCCATGGGCATTGGCGTCGCAGGCTACCCTGCGCCGCATCCTGAATCGCCTTCGTTTTCCAGCGACTGGAAGTACACGGTTGAGAAAATCCGGCAGGGCGCGGATTTTGTGGTCACGCAGATGTTTTTTGATGTGCGCGAGTATTTCCATTTTGTTGAGCGGCTGCGTGAGCTGGGCGTAACGATACCGGTGATTCCCGGGATCCTGCCTATCCAGAGCTTCGAATCCCTGCGGCGGACGCTTTCTTTGAGCGGCACGAATATTCCCGGCAAGCTGTATATAGAAATGGAGGATGCCCACCGCCGCGGAGGGGTGGAAGCCGTGCGTGAAGCCGGGTTCAATTATGCCGTGCGGCAGATACGGGACTTGCTGGACGGCGGCGCGCCTGGCATCCACCTGTACACGCTGAATAAATCCGCCATGTGCCTGCGCATTGCCGAGGAAGTTGGGCGGCTATGATGGACCTCTCAGCTTTCTGCCCCCGGCGCATCCTTGCCTGCCAGCTCCGCCAGATAGGCGATGTTGTCCTTGCAACGCCCGCGCTGGAACTGCTCAAGCGGCGTTTCCCCGGGGCAGAGCTGCATGTTGTTGCAGAAAAGAAATGCGCGCCGGTTCTTTATGGCAGCCCGTATATCGACAGGCTGTGGGAGCTGGACAAGTCCGCCTTTGTCCCCTTCTGGAAAGAATTTTTGTGGTACTGGAAGGTGGCCCGGCAGTCCTTTGACCTGGTGGTGGATTTTCAGCAGCTGCCCCGCTGCCGGTGGATTGTGGGCTTTTCCGGCGCGCCTGTGCGGCTTTCTTTCCCTGCCCCGTGGTACAATCGCCTTTTGTATAACGTGGCTGCACCTCCCCAGGCGGGCTATTCTGCCGCAAGCAAGGTGAGCCTGCTTAAGCCCCTGGGCATCGAATGGCATGGCGAACCCCCAAGAATTTTCCTGTCCAACGGGGAGCGGGCTCAGGCCGAAGCCGTCCTGGAAGGGCTTGGCCTGCCTGAAGGGGCGCGTCTGGTGACCCTTGCGCCAACGCATAAGGACGCCACACGGCGCTGGCCCGCCGCGCACTTTGCCGAGCTGGCCCGCCTGCTGCTGGAGGCGGCGCCGGACCTGTGGTTTCTGCCGCTGCATGGCCCGGGTGAAGAAGGGACCGTGCGTGACCTGCTGGCGTCCATGGCGCCTGAGGTGCGTGCCGTAACCCTGCTGCCTGAACTTCCGCCCTCCCTGCGCAGGTCCGCCGCGTGGATTGCCCGTGCGTCGCTGCATGTGGGCAACTGTTCAGCCCCCAGGCATATTGCCGTGGCCGTGGGCACGCCCTCCTGCACGGTCCTGGGGGCCTCAAATGACAGCTGGTCTTTTCCTTCGCCCCGGCACGCGGCTGTGCGCCTGGGGCTGCCGTGCCAGCCGTGCCGCGGC
>JAGADT010000100.1 GCA_017613475.1 Desulfovibrionaceae bacterium
GCTTTGCTTCAGGCGTTGTGCCCACGGATATCGAAACAGCGAGCCTGCCTTCAGGCGCGCCCATCCTGCGCCTGCACGGCGCCGCCTTACGCAGGGCCAAGGCGCTCGGTGTCTGCGCCTGCCACCTTTCCATCACCCACAGCGCAACCCATGCCATGGCTGTGGTGATACTGGAATCCAATGCGGTCCCTCAGGATGAACTGAAAGAAGATATGGAAAGCACGGCAGAATTACATAATGAATAAAGACGGCAATGCCGCTCCAGCACCCACAACGCAATCCACGCCATGACCGTGCTTATTCTGGAAAACGCCTGGGACCCTCCCCCCATCCTTGAGGGCGAAACATAAGGAAGGCAGGGCTGAACTGCCACAGGCTAAAAGAAAAACGGCGGGCGCCTGAAAAAGGCACCCGCCGCCATAAAGGCATGAGGCAGCGAAGCTTACTTCACTTCAACAGTGGCGCCGGCTTCGGTCAGCTGCTTCTTGGCGTCTTCAGCGTCTTCCTTGGAAACGGCTTCCTTGATGGTGGAAGGAGCGCCGTCAACCTTGTCCTTGGCTTCCTTGAGGCCAAGGCCGGTCAGGGCACGCACAACCTTGATCACGCCGATCTTGTTGGCGCCGACTTCCTTCAGGATGACGTCAAATTCGGTCTTTTCTTCAGCGGCCGGGGCAGCGGCAGCGGCCGGGGCAGCGGCCACAGCGGCCACAGGGGCGGCGGCGGAAACGCCAAACTTTTCTTCCAGTTCCTTGATGAACTCAGAGAGTTCGAGCACGGTCATATTGGCGATAAATTCGACAACTTCAGCTTTGGTGACAGCCATCGGAAAACTCCTTCGATGCTTCTTGGTGCTGTTAAAAGTAAAATGTCTGCAACTATCAGGCCGCGGCTAAGCGGCTTTCTTCGCTTCCAGGTCCTTGAGGACGTACAGAAGCGGACGAATCATGTTGGCAAACAGTGAGACAAAGTTGGTAGGCACGGCGTTCATGGTGCCGAGCATGCTGGAAAGCAGTTCCGGCTTGCTCGGGAGCTTGGCCAGTTCTTCAATCTGGGCGGCTTCGAGGACCTTGCCCTCAAGGCAGCCGTGCTTGATTTTGAACAGCTTGCTCGTTTTCGCGAACTCACTTACAGCCTTGGCCAACGCCACCGGGTCATCGAACCCAAGGGCAACCGCGCAGTTCTCCTTGAAATCGTCCTTGATGGGAGAATGCGCCGTCTCGGTGAAAGCAATGCGGGCCAGGGTATTCTTGACGACGAGGCAAGCCCCGCCGCTCTCACGAATTTTCACCCTGAGCTGCGTCAGCTCTTCCACCGTCATCCCCTTGAATTCGGTCACAACCGCGATCGACGCCTTTTCAGCATGCTGCCTGATGCGTTCGATGATTGCGGCTTTTTCAGACCTGTTCACGTGATGCTCCTCACGTTGGGGTTGCCAGGTGGAATGCCGAGCCAAAGAAGCGTCTGGACAGGATCATTAAGGCCTAAGCCGCCTGTCGTCTTCGACTCGAATTCCTTTTCCTCTGCCACTTGCCATGCTTATGCGGCACGGCACTCGAAGGGAAGCGAAAAGGCGCCATTTATGGAATCAACGGCGCCTTCTGCGTTACTAGCCTTCAAGAAATTTTTTGATCTGGTTGACGTCGATCTTGAAACCGGGGCCCATGGTCGTGGAAACGGCCATGTTCTTCATGTACGTGCCCTTTGCAGCGGAAGGCTTCAGGCGGTTCACGGTTTCAACAAGCGTCTTAAGGTTGCCCAGGATCTTTTCCGGACCAAAGGAAACCTTTCCTACCGGGGCGTGAAGCACGCCGGCCTTATCGACCTTAAATTCCACACGGCCAGCCTTGAGTTCCTTCACGGCGGTGGCTACGTCAAAGGTCACGCTGCCGGTCTTCGCGTTCGGCATCAGGCCGCGGGGGCCAAGCACACGGCCAATCTGGCCGACCAGAGCCATAACGTCGGGGGTGGCAACGGCCGCGTCAAAATCAAGCCAGCCGTCCTTGATCTTGGCCACAAGCTCTTCCGCTCCGGCGTAATCAGCGCCGGCAGCCAGGGCTTCGGCTTCCTTTTCACCCTTGCAGAACACAGCCACGCGGACCTTCTTGCCCAGCCCGTGGGGCAGGGATACGGCGCCGCGCACCATCTGGTCAGAATATTTGGGGTCAACCCCAAGCCCGATGGCCACGTCTACCGTTTCGTCAAACTTGGCGAAGGCAGCGGCAAGAGATTTTTCAACAGCTTCCTCAACGGAAAACTGCTGGGCGAGATCCACGCCTTCAATGGCCTTGCGATATTTTTTCCCGAATTTGGGCATTGCTCTTTCCTTTCAGCTGAAATCCAACATCTCCTGCCATGCGGCGCGTGCCGTGCCGTACGGCAGTACGATTGACGCGGTCGAAACCCTTACTTGATTTCGATGCCCATGCTGCGGGCAGTGCCCATAATGGAGCGCATTGCGGCGTCAAGATCCTTAGCCGTAAGATCGGGCTGCTTCAGCTTGGCGATTTCTTCAACCTGCTGCTTGCTGATGCTGCCGACCTTGTTTCGGTTAGGTTCGCCAGACCCTTTTTCCAGCTTCGCCGCTTTAAGAAGCAGAACGGCAGCCGGCGGGGTCTTGGTGATGAAGGTGAAGGAACGGTCCGCATAGGCGGTGATGATCACCGGGATGATCATCCCCTTCTGATCCATGGTGCGGGCATTGAATTCCTTGCAGAAAGCCATAATATTCAGGCCATGCTGTCCCAAAGCAGGGCCTACTGGCGGCGAAGGGTTCGCAGCGCCGGCAGGAATCTGCAATTTGATTTTGGCTACTTCTTTCTTGGCCATGACGATCAACCTCTATAGGCTCTCCGCCGACAAGGCGGAAAAGCCGTGCTAACCCTTGGAGACCTGGATAAAATCCAGCTCCACGGGAGTTTGTCTGCCAAAGATGGAAACGGAGACCCGCAGCTTGCCCTTGTCGTAATTGACGTCTTCCACAACGCCGTTGAATCCGGAGAAGGGACCGTCAATAACGCGGACTTCTTCACCGCGGTCAAAACTGAACTTGGGCCGCGGCGTCTCCTTGCGGGCTTCCATCAACGATAAAATCCGGTTCGCTTCCTCTTCGCGCATGGGCGCGGGGCGTGTTTTGCCACCCACAAAACCCGTAACCTTGGGAATGGACTGCACCATGTGCCACGAAAAATCAGTCATGATCATGCGCAGCATGATGTAGCCAGGATAAAACTTACGGGTTGTTGTGCGCTTGGAACCGCCTTTGCCCAGTTCAACGACTTTTTCCGTGGGAACAACCACTTCCTTGATGAGCCCGCCCTCCTGGCCGGAACGCATCATTTCACGGATGGTCGCTTCCACGCGCTGTTCAAAACCGGAATAGGTGTGAACGATATACCAGCGGGATTTCCCCCCGGCGGCTTCACCGGCATCCCCCTGACTGCCAGGCTCTGAGCCCGCAGCAGCGTCAAAAACGGCAGGAGCCGCGCCAGTATCGCCAGCCCTCTGCTCTGTTGTTTCCGCCGTATCGGAAACCGTCTTCATTTTGGGTTCAGCCGTCATAAAAAGCACCTTTGGGATACTCAGGCCGAAAGGATCAAGGCGATAAGCTTTGAAAAACCTAAATCGACCAATCCGAGAAACACAACCATCACGGCCACGAAAGCCAGCACCACAATGCTCGTGGTCTTGGTTTCCTTCAGTGTAGGCCACGTGACTTTCCGCATTTCAGCCTTGGACTGCTCGAAATACGCCTTGAATGTGGCCAGCTGGGAGAACAGGCCTTTCTGATCCTGTCCCTGCCCTTCCTGGGCTGATGGCTGTTTTTTCGTCATGTTGCTTCCCGCAATAAAAATGGCAGGGCAAGAGGGATTCGAACCCCCAACATCCGGTTTTGGAGACCGGCGCTCTACCGTTAGAGCTATTGCCCTGCGTTTATGAAGTCACTACCGGGTTTCACGGTGAAGGGTATGCTTCTTGTCCCAAGGACAATACTTCATAACCTCAAGTCTTCCGGTCGTGTTCTTCTTGTTCTTTTCTGTGGCGTAGTTGCGGCGCTTGCATTCGGTGCAGGCGAGCTGGATATTCACGCGCATGTCTTACTCCACAATCTGGGTCACCACGCCGGCGCCGACAATGTGACCGCCTTCGCGGATAGCGAAGCGCAGCCCCTGCTCCATGGCGACGGGGCAAATGAGTTCCACGTTAAAGGTCGCGTTGTCGCCAGGCATGACCATTTCCACGCCTTCTTCAAGGGTGATGACGCCGGTCACGTCGGTCGTGCGGAAGTAGAACTGCGGACGGTAGCCGCTGAAGAACGGGGTATGACGGCCGCCTTCTTCCTTGGAGAGGACGTACACTTCTGCCTTGTACTTCTTGTGGGGCGTGATGGACTTGGGCGCGGCAAGAACCTGACCGCGTTCAACTTCTTCACGCTTCACGCCGCGGAGCAGCACGCCGATGTTGTCGCCAGCCTGACCCTGGTCAAGAAGCTTGCGGAACATTTCAACACCCGTGCAGGTGCTCTTCATCGTGGGATGGATGCCGACGATTTCAACTTCGTCGCTGACCTTGATGACGCCGCGTTCCACACGACCGGTCACAACGGTGCCACGGCCGGAGATGGTGAACACGTCTTCAATGGGCATCAGGAAGGGCTTGTCCATTTCACGCTGGGGCTCGGGCAGGTAGCTGTCCAGGGCGTCCAGAAGTTCGGTGATGCACTGAAAATCGGGGGAATCAATGGAGTCGGCTTCCAGGGCCTTCAGGGCGGAACCCTTGATAACCGGAACGTCGTCGCCGGGGAAGCCGTAGCTGGTCAGCAGTTCACGGACTTCCATTTCAACCAGGTCGAGCAGTTCGGGGTCGTCAACGAGGTCGCACTTGTTCATGAACACAATGATGTTCGGCACGCCGACCTGGCGGGCGAGCAGGATGTGCTCACGGGTCTGGGGCATGGGGCCGTCGGTGGCAGCCACAACGATGATGGCGCCGTCCATCTGAGCCGCGCCAGTGATCATGTTCTTGATGTAGTCAGCGTGGCCGGGGGAGTCAACGTGTGCATAGTGACGCTTTTCGGTTTCGTATTCAACGTGCGCCGTAGCAATCGTGATGCCGCGTTCCTTTTCTTCAGGAGCCTTGTCGATTTCATCATAGCCGACGAACGTGCCGCCGCGCTTCAGAGATTCATATTTGGTGATAGCAGCAGTCAGCGTGGTTTTGCCGTGGTCGATGTGACCAATGGTGCCGACGTTAACGTGCGGCTTGGTACGCGTAAATTTTTCCTTGCCCATAACGATCTCCCTTTGGTTGCTTGTCGGTAACGAAATTTCAGAGCCAATGTCAGCGGAACGAAACCACATCGGCCTTCCCGGAGGAAAAGCACTCTGTCATTCCGATACATTCATGCACGGCCCATTGAGAGGGGAAGGGGGAGGGGCAGGATGTGGAGCGGGAAACGAGATTCGAACTCGCAACCCTCAGCTTGGAAGGCTGATGCTCTAGCCGTTGAGCTATTCCCGCCTTGTGTGCCGTAGTCCCCTGACAGGGTTTTCCTGTCTCCTACAGCCGTGTCAGCTCATGCAAACGAAAATCCGCCAAAGGATTCCCCTTTGCGGTATCGCATTCTGTTGCGCTCCAGCTATTCCATAAATGGAAGGATGGTGGTGGGGGATGGATTTGAACCATCGAAGTCGTAAGACGACAGATTTACAGTCTGTTCCCTTTGGCCACTCGGGAACCCCACCACAAGGTCACTGGAGCTGGCGATGGGACTCGAACCCGCAACCTGCTGATTACAAATCAGCTGCTCTGCCAGTTGAGCTACGCCAGCAACAGGAACGCATTCTTACCCTCACTCCCCGGCTTTGGCAAGCAAAAAATAGGCTGCTGACGGCTTTTTTTGCTGTTTTTGCCTTTTTTATTCAATAACACGCTGAAATAACAAGAATTATTTTTTATCAGGCAGGACTTGCGCCAGCCTTTGCAGCGCGTTCACCTGGAAGCATGCCTGCCGTCAGGGAGTTACCGTCAGCACATAGGCATTTTCAAAGCGAAAATAACGGGCTGCCAGGTCCCTGAGTGTTTCAGGAGCTGCCTTGCGCGCCTCCTCAATCTGCCTGCGGTAAAAATCCAGCGGACGGTCAGTCAGCACAAGCGACGCCGCCTCGGAAGCCCTCCTCCCCAGGCTCTGCAGCTCGCGGTAGTAGCTGCCTTCCCAGTGCGCAAGCCCCCGCGCAAGCTCACCAGAAGGCAGGGGCTCCTTCCCCAGGGAAGCAAGAATCTGCTCGAAGCCCGAACGGGCTTCCTCCAGGCGGGAGGGTTCCGTGCCAATATAAAACAGCATGTAGCCCAGCAGATCGTTCTGCATATTGTGCGCGCTTACCGTATACCCCAGCCCCTTGTCATCCCGCAGCATCCTGAACAAGGGCCCGCCCATGCCGCCCAGCGTTTCTTCCATCAGTCCCAGCGCAGGCGCCTCAGGCGATTTTTCCGAAGCCGTGGGAAACACGAGGATCAGGTGGGACTGGCCGCGTTCAGGCAGGCGCAGGCTGAGCTGCTTTTCGCTTCCCCAATCCGGCATTTTTGCCTGCACGGCTGGTTCTGAAGGCACAGGCAGGCTTTTGGCAAAGGCGAGGACAGCCTCCCTGTCAAAATCGCCGGCAACCGCCATAACCCACGGGCGGAGTTTCTGCCTGTCCCAGAATCCACGGACCTGGTCCGGCGTAAACGCGGCCACAGCTTCAGGCTGCCCCAATGTTTCGTAGCCGAAAACGCTCCCCGGGAACAAAAGAGGCGGCATCTTGCGGAAAGCCAGCGCGAGCGGCTTATCCTCCGCTGCGCGGATGGCCGCCTGCTGCGCTGCCTTCTCCCTTGCCACATCCGCAGGCGCAAAGGCTGGCTGCGTCAGGATTTCCCTAAATAAGCCCGCCAATTCGGCACTGAAACGCGAGGGGCCTTCCAGGCTGACGGAAAACGCCCTGCGGCCTGTCGAAGCCCCTACAGACCCCGCACGGTCGGCGATCAGCTGCTGGACAGACATGGAATCATGCTTCTGCGTGCCTTTAGGCAAAACCCTGGCCGCCAGCGCCGCAAGCCCCTGCTCACGCGCTGAGATCAATGTTTCCCCTCCGGAAAAGGCCATTTCAAGCGCGAAATGCGGCATTGAGCGGTCAGGGATCAAAACGACCCGCCGACCCTGCCCAAGGTCAACAATCTCCGTCTTCAATGCCTCTGCAGTCCGGCTGCCGGACACAGCAGACGACGCCGGCCAACCCTTCTCCAGCGTGGAACGCATGAATCCGCCCGTATCCTTCCCTTCCGCACGGGGTTCCAGCGCGCAGGCCGTAAGCCTTTCGGGAACCAGCCAGGTACGGATCAGACGCTGCAGAGCCGCCCTGTCTACGGAACGGATTGCCTCTATGATATTTGCCTCGCCCTGCTCCCCGCCAAGGAAAAACTGCATATAGCCAAGATGCGAGGCCATGCCTGAAACCGTTTCCCTGGTCCTGTACAGTTCTTCCTCAATGTTCAGCTTTGCCCGGGAAAGCTCCCTGTCGCTGAAGGCAGAGGCATCGAGCCTGGACATATCAGCCACAAACGATTCCCAGAAAGGCTTCAGCTTTTCAGGCTCAAGCTCCGCGGAAATAAGCAGCAGCCCCACGCGTTCAAAAGAAATATTGGCCACGCTGATGGAATCCACCAGCCGCCGTTCATGCCGGTAAACGCGGGGAAGCATGGATGTGGCATCGCCTCCCAAAAGCTGCGCCAGCACATCCAGCCCTGCGGACTGGCTGCTGCCAAGCCCGGGAACAGGGAGCGCCGCTGTAAGGTACACCTTGTTCCATGCGCCCTGAGAAACGGATACGCTGGCTCCATGCCCCAGGCGTGAAGCGTCCAGCGCCTGCACAGACGCAAGCGTGGAGGTATTCCGGCATCCGCCAAAAACTTTTTCAGCCTCGGCCAACGCTGCCCCTGATTCCACATCCCCTGCGACAACCAGCAGCATATTGCCCGGCTGGTACAGTTCCCGAATGTAGGCCCTGATATCCTCAGGGGTAATGGCCCGTATGGTTTCTTCGTACCCGATAATCGGGTGCCCGTATGGGGTTCCCTTCAGGGCGCCGGACTGCGCCTGCTCAAAAAGCACGGAACGGGGATTGTCCTTCCCCCTCTTGAGCTCCGCGATGACGACTTCTTTTTCTGATTTCAGCTCTTCAGGGTCAATCGCGGCATGAAACGCCATGTCCCCGACAACGTCCATGCCAAGCTTCCAGCTTCGGGACGGCATATCCGTAATATATACCGTGTAGTCAAAGCTAGTGGCCGCGTTCATATACCCGCCGGCGCCTTCAACTTCGCGGCTGATCTCACCCTTCGGCCGGCGCTCCGTTCCCTTGAAGACCATGTGCTCCAGCAGGTGGCTGATGCCCGCCCATTCGGGCTTTTCGTAGGCAGACCCTGCATGAACATACAGCCTGGTGGAAACAATAGGGAAACGGTGGTCTTCCCTGACCAGCACGGTAAGGCCATTCGCCAGCCTTTCAATGCGTGACGCCCCGTCAAAAACAGGCGCGCCCTTTGCTGCACCAGGCTGAACCTCATCGGCAAACGCCGGGCTGGCGCACAATGCCGCCATGGCAAAAATCCAGACTCCCAGCATCATCGCTGTCTTTGTCATACCCCTGTCCTTTCCTCAAAGGCTCCAAGCTCCGCCCCTCGTGAGAATGCGGAGGCGGCAGTCAGTTTTCACGGGCAATCAGCTCAACGGCATGCTTCAGCAGGCAGAGCATTCGGGACACATTGTTCCTGAACACCTCAAGGATGGCCTCCCAGGTCACGGCTTCCTCATCATTCCGCCATGCGTCGTAGTCGGTGCTCATGCCCACGGCGGCATACGGCAGTCCCGCCTCCTTAGCCAGCGCGGCTTCGGTGGCTATGGACATGTTGATCACGTCCCCTCCCAGGAGGCGGAACATCCGCGATTCCGCGCGGGTGGAAAAGCGCGGGCCCTCAATGGTCACAACCGTGCCCTGCGGATGGAAAGGCAGCTTCAGGCCTTCGCATGCCATGCACAAAATCCTGCGCAGGTCCGCGTCAAAGGGATCAGCCATGGCCGTATGCACATTCTGCCCCAGGGCAATACTTGAAAAAAAGGTATTGCAGCGCCCGCGGGTAAAATCAATGAACTGATCCAGAACCACCATGTCTCCGCGGTGAATTTCCTCGCGCAGCGAACCGACTGCCGTGGTGGCCAGGACGTGCGTGCACCCCGCATCCTTCAGCGCCTGCACATTGGCACGGTAGTTTACCCCTGAAGGGGTGAAGGTATGCCCGTGCCCGTGGCGGGCTATCATCACCACAGGCACGCCCATGATCTCGCCGGTCTGCAGGGGCGATGAAGGCTCGCCCCAGCATGTGCCGGGATACTCATTGCGCACATTCTCAACCAGGTCAGTCTTATCCAGCCCGCTTCCGCCGATGATCCCTATCTTGCAAGACATCCTGCCTGCCTCCTGATTTGTCGATTGTTTTCCTTCCGGAACATGCTGTCATTTCCTGCCGGGCCCAAGCCTGCGGAAAAGAGCAAGCAGCCTCTCTGCAGCCAGTTCAGGGGAAGAGCCAAAGGCAAAAACCCCGTTTTCATGCCCCGGCGTTGCAAATACGCCCTCAGCGCCAAGCGTAGAGGCAAGTTCGCGCACAGCCCGCGCCATGGCAGGCGTGCCGTAGGCCGCATCCGGCGGCGTCTGCGGAGCCCCCTCCTCCAGAAGGGCATGGAAAAGTTCAGGGCAATGCACATGGATGACGCTGCGCACTTCAGGGCACGCCTCATACACCGCCCCGTGCGTCATTGATTCGGACGAAGGGCAGGACGGGCCTTCAGAGCGCACCATGTTCCTTTCGGCATCACACTCCGCCACGCAGGCGAAATGCTCCGGCAGCAGCCGCTCAAGTCCCCCTGTGGCCGTGCCTGTCACAAGAAAGGCTCCATCTGCCTTGCGCACTGAAAGGTTGCCGTAGCCAATGCCTTCAGGCGTTTCCCCAATCAGTCCGGCTGCATGAAGCGGCCGGCGCGCCATATCCAAACATTTTGCAAGCTCCTCCTCCTCCGGCGAAAGCGCCCGGGAAGCATGGACC
>JAGADT010000101.1 GCA_017613475.1 Desulfovibrionaceae bacterium
ACGGTGGCGTTGTCATCGTTCAGGCGCATGTAGAACGCTTTGATTTCCTTGGGATAATCATACACGATGACAGGCCTTTTAAAGTGCTCTTCCGCCAGGCAGCGTTCGTGCTCGCTCTGGAGGTCTGCGCCAAAGGCCGGCTGGTAGACGAATTGCCTGCCGCTTTTCTGGAGTATTTCTATGGCTTCCCTGTAGGAAATCCTGGCAAAAGGGCTTTGCAGCATGGATTTGAGCCCGTCAATAAGCCCCGGGGCGACAAAGCGGTCAAAGAGGGCGAGGTCTGCGGCGCATTTGCCCAGCACATGCTCCACGGCATGGCAGGTCAGCCCTTCGGCAAGGTCCATGTCGTCGTGGAGGTCGGCAAAGGCCATTTCCGGCTCAATCATCCAGAATTCCGCCGCATGGCGGGCGGTATTGGAGTTTTCAGCGCGGAAGGTCGGGCCGAAGGTGTAGACCCGTCCCAGCCCCATGGCCAGGGTTTCCGCCTCGAGCTGGCCGGAAACAGTGAGGCTGCAGTTTTGCCCGAAGAAATCCTTTTCAGGGTCCCTGGGGCCATCCAGCGTTGTCACGCGGAACATTTCGCCCGCGCCTTCGCAGTCGGAGCCTGTAAGGATGGGCGTATGCACGTAGGCGAAGTGCTGTGCGCGGAAGAAATCGTGGATGGCCAGCGCCGCTTCAGAGCGGATGCGGAAGGCTGCGCCGTATTTGTTGGTCCTGGCGCGCAGGTGGGCGATGGTGCGCAGGAATTCGTCGGAGTGCCGCTTTTTCTGGAGCGGATAGCTTTCCTGGTCCGCCGTGCCGAAAACCGTCATGGACTGGACCCTGAGTTCCCAGCGCTGTCCTTTGCCCGGTGATTCCACCAGTTCGCCGCAAAGGGAAACAGCCGCCCCTGTGTTGGCCTTGCCAAGGGCAGCAAAGGCGGGGGAGCCGCTGTCAACAATGCACTGGAGGTTGGCCAGGCAGGAGCCGTCGTTGATTTCAAGGAAGGAAAAGCCCTTTGCATCGCGCCGGGTGCGCACCCAGCCGCAGACGGTCAGTTCCCCGCATGGCTCCACGCGCTGCAGGACGTCTTCAATAAGGGTCCGTTTCATGGAAAAGCTCCTGTTTGCCTCGCAATCTGCTCTTATGTCCGTGCCTGATGCCGCAAAAAGGCGGCTGCCATGTATGGCACAAGGAAGGGCCGCCCGTGCGTTTCAGGCGGCCCCGCAGCTAACCGGTGTTTTTGATGTTATGCCTTTTCACCCATGACAATGCCAGAGCCGTTGTCATTGGGCATGTCCAGTTGCCGCACGTTAATGGCGCCCGCCTGTTCAAGGAGTCCCTTTAATTCGCTTGGCGTATAGACCTTTCCGCCGGGGGTGCCGGCCAGCATGTTCAGGCCGAACATGGCGGAAAAAACGGGGCCGTCGCGGCTGTCATCCAGGATGAATTCCTGAATGGCAATAAGTCCGCCCGGGTTGAGGCAGCCCATGGCCTTTTTCAGCAGGAGGGCCGATTCTGCATCATCGGAAGAGTGGAGGATATGGGAAATCCAGACCACGTCAAAGCCGCCCGGCAGGTCATCCTTAAAAAAGTCGCCGGTCACGAAGCTGATGCGGTCCGCAAGCCCCTGCTTGCTTACGACACTTTCTGCCATGGGCTTAGTGGAGGGCAGGTCAAAAATGACGGCTTCCATTCCCGCATAGGCCTGGCAGAAGCGCACGGCATAGGCTCCAGGTCCTCCGCCAAGGTCCAGGAGGCGTTTGCGGCCGGAAAAATCCACGGCGCGGAGGGCCTGGTCGGCGCGCACGGAAGCCATGTTGTACATGCCCATGATAAAGCTTTTGCGGTCTTCCGGAGTCATGGCCCCGCGCACCCGTGTGGGGCGCCCTTCCCGCACGGCCGTATCCAGCTGCACAAAGGAAGGCATGAGCTCGCGGTGGTGGAGGAGGATGAAGCCGATGTAGTCATCCGAACGGCGGGAAAGGTACTGGCGGGAGAAGGGCGTAAGGCTCACGGTGTTTCCGCTGCGGCTCATAAGCCCCAGGGAGCACATGGCGCAGATGAGCGCCTCAAGCCCGCGGTGGGAGCACTTCAGCGTTTCTGCCATTTCCTCCGTGGTCATGGAACGGTCCGTCAGCGGCGTGAAAATATCCAGTTCAACGGCGGCGTGCAGCGCGCAGATGCCCCAGGATTTGTTGGAATAGCCGATAAGGTCGTTGGGTGTCCATTCGCGCATAAGGTTCCTCCCTGTTTGGCGCGCACCGCGGTCCGGAGGATGTTCCGGCAGGCAATGCCCGCGCTGCGCTACGCTTTCTTTTTTATGTTGGAACGCAGAAAATGGCAATCAGGCGGCGTTTCCTGCGCAGAGGCGGGGCAATGCGCAGTTTAGACTTGGAGCTTTTTGCCTTCTGCTGCAGAATGGCGGAGGAATGCGCGTTAAAAGTACCTGGAAAGGCTTTTTTCCGTGTAAAATGGGGAACGGGATGCATGTAGATGCATGAAGCGGAAAAACGTTTTTTGCGCGTTCCGGGGGATTCTGAAACTTCCTGCCTGAAACACATTGACAACGCCGGGCAAACAGGGTAGCAATGCCGTTGTGCGGCGTAAGCCGTATATGGAGAGATGGCCGAGTCGGCCGAAGGCGCTCGCCTGCTAAGCGGGTATACTGGCAAAACCGGTATCGAGGGTTCAAATCCCTCTCTCTCCGCCAGACCGATTATTTTTAAGGCTTTTGGTTGCTCGCTGAAGTAGCCAAAAGCCTTTAATTTTAAGTAGTTACGTCGTTTTCCCGTCTTCCAAGGTATTTCTTTGCGTGCCAACGTCATTTGAAAATGATAGGGCATTTGATAAGGTATGGCTTGTGAGTGGTAGGGCGTTCTATACCCGACCCTATCAAAAGGCGGCGCAGAGCCGGTTTTGTACCCTATCAAATCAGCTTTTTTTCAGGCTTTTGGCTGATTGATGGGCATGGGAGCCAGGGCTGAACCCTATCACAGACCATATCAAGGGCGCCATGGAGGGCATGAATATGGCGGAAGAAAAGGCGAAACGGCAGAAGATAGAGCCGCTGCATTCTTCGCAGATCAGGCCGTTTTTATCGGCTGCGAAAAAGGGCGACGTGCTGAAGGACGCCGGTTCACTCCATTTGATTGCAGCCGGCGACGGCAAGAGCGGGAAATGGCTGTTTCATGGCTATCAGCGGGGTAGTGGTAAGAAATATGTAGACCTTGACTGCGGACACTTCCCTGAGACTTCCCTGAGCGCGGCCAGGGCCAAGCGTGAAGAGCACAAGGCGTCCTTGAGGCAGGGCATTAACCCGAATAAGCAGGCGAGAGATGAACGGCAAGCCGCCCAAAAGCAGGAAGAAGAGGATTCGCGGACCTTTGCCGTTGTGGCTGAAGAATACTTTGAGCTCCAGAAGAAAAAAGGCAGGGCGGAGCGGACGATCAGCACGGATACGGGGCGCGTCCGCAATCATGTTCTCCCTGCAATCGGCTCCATTCCCATTGTGCGGCTGCACAAGGAACACTTGAAGCCGATCATTGACGGCCTGGTTAATCAGGCCATGTATGATCAGGCTGAACGGGTTGCGCGTCTTATCCGCAGCATATTCGGCTTTGCTGAGGATGCCGGTTATATTGAGACCTCCCCTGCTGAGAGGCTTCCCCGCCTGGTTCCGCAGGGTGCTAAGCGCGTTACGCACATGCCGGCGATCACAGACAGGGCGGGCGCGGCTGAGATGTTCAAAAAGCTATGGAGATACTTTGACGCCAACAGAAGCGGGCCTTCCATTACGGCGGCCATGAAGCTGTTTTGCTATCTGCCAATTCGATGCGGGAACATGGTCGCTGCGGAGTGGAAGCATATCGACCTTGAAAAAATGGTATGGTCTTTTCCCGAAACG
>JAGADT010000102.1 GCA_017613475.1 Desulfovibrionaceae bacterium
GCAGTGAGGAAAAGGTTCCTATGCCTCCTACGCTGAATTCCATCCGCATTATGACCATGCATTTAGCAAAGGGACTGAAGTTTCCCGTTGTGATCGCTCCATGGCTTGAATTGGAAGGCAACGCAGGTGATATACCGATATTTGTGAAAGAAATGAAGCTGCTTGCGCGGCCCTGCCCTGAGATGGGAGATCTCTATTATGAGAGGCTGGCGGCTGGAGTCCGTGAGGCGCTTCACTTACTGTATGTGACGTGGACGCGCCCAAAAGACGAACTATACGCCTTTATCACTTCAACAAAAAGGAAATTCAAGTCTGCCGAAGCTCTGGACAGCATGTTGAAAGATATTCCTTTAGTATCGGGCGAACCCGTGCCGTGCAGACTTGATGAGCCTTCGGAACCAGAATCTTCTTTTCCTGGTGCGCGTTCTGAAAAAGCAGAACCGTCGGAATGCTCAGAACGTCCTTTGGGCTGGCTCCCGGATCTCAAGATTTTCCGTGCCCCCAAGGATGTCATGAGGCAGACAGCCAGCCAGCGCGGAATCTTGGCTCACCGCTGCCTTGAATGTTTGCTTTTGTCAGGAGAGCCCTGTACGGATAAGGATATTTTGAGCGCTGTCAGTCAGGGAATGACATCGGTTCCCTTCCCTGTTCATGATCCTTCGGCTGCTAAAGATGAGCTTTTAGATATTGTTAAGTGGGTTTGTTCGCTGCCAGAAACCTCCCGCTGGCTGAAATGGGGAATACCTGAGCAGGAAATTATGGATGCTTCGGGGAATGTATTCCGTGCGGACCTTATCGTTGATGATGGGCGCCGTGTGACAGTAGTTGATTATAAGACTGGCGAGATCAAGGACGATCATAGAAAACAGATAACACATTACCGGCAGATGCTGGCCGAAGCGCAGCCCCTTCCTGTTGAGGCAGTATTGGTGTACCTTGACCGCCGCGTCGTAGAGTATGTCGATGCATAAGGTCGGGACGGTGTCCTGCATTTTTTGCTTTTCGAGGAAATCCAATGGCCGTTCGTTCACGTCTTTCCATAGCAATCTGGGTAATGTCTGTATTGGCATTTTTGCTGATCTGTACGGGAATTTGTGCGGTAGGCATTGTGCATTCCCGTCCTGAATTGCTGCGGGATCCTGTGGTGTATGTAATCAACCGCCTCTTGCCGAACGGACGTTTTTCTGCCGATTCAGTTGAGCCCTCCTTTTGGCCTTCTCCTGGCATTCAGCTTAAAAATTGCGCATTTACCCTGGCTGACCGCAGTGCTGCCCGCATTGAAGCGCTGAAATTCCGTCTGCGCTGGGCAGCATTCCTTCAGGGAAAAGTTGAGGTTGCGTCGATTGAACTGAATCGGCCGCTTGTTGATTTGGCCAGCCGCCATGATCTTCCCCGCGGGCGAAATCCCTTAGCCTTTCTGCCTTCCCTTATTATACTTAATCGCTTTAACGGGCTTTCCTTACAGATTCATGAAGGAGGCTTCAGGCTTTATCATCGCGGCGCCCTGGCAGCCGATGCTGCAGCTCAGAATCCTATGCCTGTGCTGGACATGGCAGGCATCAATGCTGAAGCTGTTTTTCCGTACAGGGGGGAGAGCGGTTCATTGGAAATTGCCGTAGGCAGCATTACTCAGCGCCTGGCTCATTCCAGATCGGATTCCATACCAGATACCATTAAGGATTTGCTGATCCATGCGGATGGATTGACCCTGGATCCCGCGGCGCCCTATGGCTTGAGGGTGACACAGGCGGATGTTTCGCTTACGGGTGATATGAATGGTCTGCTTAAGGATACACGCCTTAGCTTGACGCTGCTGCCACCCGATAACAGGGTTCAGCGGGGAACGCTTGTTGCAGAAGGCGCGTTGCATGTAGGGGGACTATATGAAGCAAAAAATGCTCATGCCGTGTTGCCCGTGCCCTTTCGTGTCCATCTTCCCTTTACGGCCGGAGAAGGGCGTCTGAATGTTTCTGATGGCTTGGTCAAGCTTGAGGGAGACAGCATGCGCCTTAACCTTTCCGCAAGGCATGGCGTTCCATTGAAAGGCCGTTTGGACATAACAAAAGTCAGCCTTCCCCGTTGGTTTGCGTGTGTCAGGGAATTGCCTGGCGGGCTAGCGTCAGCATTGGATAATCTTACAGGGACGCTGGATTTTGTTCTTGAAGGAAAATCCGTCAGCTTCCCTCAGCTGCGCGTTGCGGTAGCTGGCTTGGATTTTTCGGGTAAGGGGTCATTTCAGTTCGGCAGCCATCCTTTCCTGCTGCTTGATGTGGGAACCTCTCATGCAGATTTGAACCGCCTGATGCCAGAGATTATGGGCCGTGATGTCCTTCCCCCCAGCTACACGGCGCCTTCACCCTTTGCAAATACAGGGAGAGGGCCCAACTATCGCCTTAGCGTGCGTGCTGACAATGCCAAAATGTGGGATGTGGAGTGCAAAGGCATGCACGCTGTTGTGGAATCCAGCCGAAATGATTCCACCAGGCTGACGCTCAGCGCGGCTTCGTTATACGGCGGTACGGCGCATCAAATAATAGAATTGGGCAAAATTTGCCGCATGAACATGCAGCTTTCCGGGCTGAAAGCCGATAGCCTTTCCGCTGCATTTCCCTGCCTGCCGCATTTTAAGGGAACGGTAGATGCTTCGGCTTCTCTGCAAGGCCCGGCTGGCAGCTTGGCGAGCCTTGTCGGCGGGCTTGAAGGAACGGCGAGCGCAAAGCTCCATGATGGGCAATGGATCTTAAAGGACGGCAAATCTGTGCCTGTTACTGAGGTATCCCTTGCTTTTTCAGGAAAGGGCGTGACTCCGGAAGGAACGGCATTGCCGTCCAGGCTTATATGGGATGGCGCATGGAAAGCAAAAATACAGCTTCCGCCATCTGAGCTCCTGGCGTCTCCAACGCATCTGGAATTGGATTTGAACGGTCCTGTTTCTGTGTCTTCCCTGTCTGGTTTTCCAGAGGAAATCAAGGCGCTTCCTCTTCGCTGCAGGGGGACCCTCAGCGGGGGAGCGACATCATTTTCAGCAGTCATGTCGTTATCCCGCTCTTCTTTTGAGCTTGCCAATCTTGCGGGCACGCTGGCTGGCTGCCCCATTCATGGAGCCCTGAAGATTGCGCCGTTTGCAGCAAAAAGCGGCTGGAAATTTGCTGGAGGCATTGACTGCGGTCAGCTGCGGGCCTTGCTGAAAAGATTTGCTGTTTCCTTGCCGGATTATGAGCCTGAAGCGTTTCAGCGGTGCAGCCTTTCTTGTGAAGCAGAATCTTCCGGAGGAGGCTTTTCTGTCCGCAAGCTGAAAGGCATGCTGGATGACACGTCCATTGAAGGTGAAATAACGTGTGATGGAGATGACCGCTGGAATGTACGGCTAGCCTTGGGCGCGCTGAACATAGATCGTTACCTTCCCCGGGGAGGGGCTGTTTCGGCTGCTGCTGCGCCTTCTGCCGCTGCGTTAAAGGAACGCAATCCTGCTTTTGGAGGATGGCTCAAAGGGTACTCACTGAATGGAACGCTGGGGGCAGGGGCTCTTTCCTACAAGAATCTTGCGCTAAGCAACGTATCTGCTTCGGTTGCGGTGGACCATGGGGTTTTGAATGTTCACCCCTTAACGGCAGAATACTGCGGAGGAAAAATTGAAATGCCGTTTTCGCTGGAATCAGGCGGAGATGGCGCTGCATTGTTTGAAGGTCAAGTTCGGGCTGCTGAGCTTGATTTGAAAAAGGTTTCTGCTCAGGCAGGGATTGACGGCGTGGCAGGCGGAAAGCTTGCATTGGAAATGCGCGTAAGGAGCCGTGCTGATTCCATTGGGGAGATGTTTAGAACGCTGAACGGTTCCTGGTATTTTTCGGTACGCGAGGGTTCCATGGAAGCAGGCGGCTCAGAAAAAAGCAGGGCTGGAAAGGCGTATAAGGTCCAGGAATTTTCGGCGTCAGGAACACTTGAAGGCGGTTCGGCAGACAGCAAGGATATACGCCTTGCTGGCAAGGATTTCAGCGCGTTGGGTTCTGGCAGCGTAAATTTGGAGGACAGCATTTTTACCTGCAGCATGAATGCGGCGGTGCATGGGAAATCTGCTTCCATGTCCTGCAAAGAAAATTTCGCATCGCTGAAGCGCAGCAACGCAGGCATTGCTGTTGTGCCGTATGCCATTGGACGGATTAGCAAAGGAATTGCTGAACTTCTTGGCAAATATGAATGAAATTTAAAGCGTTAGCTTTATTTTTCTTTGGGTATATGCTGTGCAGCGCACGCACAGCATGACAGCCGATGCAGTAACGAACATTTAGCTATTGTGCGATAAAGCGCTGTTCCTCCGATTAGGAGAACGGCAGGAGAAAAAATATGGCTGCTCCGTTTCAAATGACCATAACTCCGCTTGGCGGACTAGGCGAGATAGGCCTCAATTGCCAGCTTTGGGATTCTCCCGAAGGCGCCGTGCTTATTGACTGCGGGCTGATGTTTCCCGATGAGCTGCAGATGGGCATTGATTTGGTTATTCCGCCCATGGAGCCTATTCTTGCCTGCAAAGACAGGCTGCTGGGCGTAATCCTCACCCATGGGCACGAGGACCACATTGGCGCGGTTCCTTGGCTTGCAACGTTTGTTAAGGGGCTGACCGTATATGGTTCTCCCTTTACCTTGGAGCTGGTTGCGCACAAGCTTAGGGAACGGGCCCTGCAGGACAGCATGGCGCTTCAGGCTGTTTCTGCCAGCCACGATTTGCAGCTTGGCCCATACACATTCCGTTTCATCCCTGTCAGCCATTCCATCCCCCAGTGTTTTGCCGTGGCTGCGGCTACTCCTGTTGGCAAAATTGTTCATACCGGTGATTTTAAGATTGACCCGCACCCCGCAGACGGCGTGGGCACAGATCTGGCGGCGCTGCGCAAGTTTGCGGGGCGGGCCGGCGTGCGGATGCTCATGTGTGACTCAACGAACGCTGAGGAAGAAGGGCATACGCTTTCTGAAACAGTGGTTGCCCAGAATTTTGAAACGATTTTCAGCGAGGCCAAAGGGCGGATAATCATTACCACCTTTTCCAGCCACATTGAGCGGATTCAGCAAATCTTTGATACTGCGGAACGCTTTGGACGCGCTGTTATTGTGAGCGGGCGGAGCCTGATTGGCAATATTGAGCGGGCCCGCGACGTACTGAACATGCGTTTCCCCCAGGAATTTTATACGGACCAGTATTTGCCAGATATTCCACCGGAGAAAACCGTTGTTTTGGTTACGGGCTCTCAAGGGGAGCCTCTTTCCGCGCTGGCCCGCATTGTAATGGGCGAACACAGGCAGCTTAAGATCCAGCCTGGCGATACGATGATCATGTCGTCCCGCGTTATTCCCGGCAACGCGCAGGCGGTCAACCGCCTTGTCAACCAAATGTACCGCATGGGCGCCAATGTGTATCACGACGATCAGCATCCCGTGCACGTTTCCGGTCATGCGCGGCGCGATGAAATCCGCGCGCTGATTGCGGCTGCAAATCCCCGTTTTTTTGTTCCTGTCCATGGGGAATATCGTCATCTTGTGTGCAACCGTGCCTTAGCGGTGGAGTGCGGGGTAACGCCTGAGCGGGCCCTGATCCTTGAAGACGGAATGCCTTTAACGTTGATGCAGCGTTCTGTCCGTTTGGAAGAGAAAATAGCCGCCGAGCCAATTTTGGTCGATGGAAAGGGTGTGGGCGACGTAGGCGGGCTTGTGCTCCGTGAGCGCCAGCTTATGGCAAATGACGGCGTTGTGGTTATGGTTCTGGTCAGGAACGCAGAAAACGGCGAAATCCGCTACGGGCCGGAAATCCGTTCCAAGGGTTTTGTGTTTGAGCAGGAATACCAGCATATCCTGGATGACGCTCGCTGCCTTGTTTTGGAGGTGCTTGAAACAGAGCCCTTGCATGACATTCCGCATTTGAGTGAAAAAATCCGTTCCGCCATGCGCGCCTTTTTCCGGAAAGCCGTAGGCCGTGATCCTGTCGTCGTGCCTGTAATCGCGGAACTTTAGGGTTTCAGCTTTATTCGTTTTCGAGGTCTGCACCGCTGGCCGCATGAGCGGCATCAAGCAAAATTTAATGTAATACTTTAACTTTAGCGGAAGCTTTCACGCGCGGGGCTTTGCACGGCGCGTGGGGATAGCGGAAAGAGGGTCTTCCGGCCATGGGTGGCGCGGGTAGCGTCCGCGCATCTCTTTGCGGATATCAGGATACGCGTTCTGCCAAAAGCTTTGTATGTCTGTGGTGACCTGAAGGGGACGGCCTGCCGGCGAGAGCAAATGCAGGCAAACAGGAACGCGCTTTTCCGCGACACAGGGCTGGACGGTAAGCCCAAAAAGCTCCTGCAGCTTGACGGCCAGAACAGGCGGAGGCGGAGCAGGCGGGAGTTCATCGCAGCGCAGGAGATCACGGGGATAGCGCAGGGCAATGGATGAGCCAGAGGGGACTGTAAGGCGTGCCGGAGCAAGCTCCTGCATGCGGCGCAGCAAAACGTGGCGCTTGGCAGGGTTAAGCTGATCCTGCAGTGCTTTGGCAAGATCGATTTTTCCGAACTGTTCGCCTTTTGTTATGCCCGGCAGATACGGCGCAAGCCAGGTTTCAAGGGTATCTTTCAGCGGTGCATCGCGCAGATCCGGCCATTCTTCGGGAAAAAGACAGCGGAGAAAGAGAATGCGGGCGCGCCATTCCTGTATTTCATCCGTCCAGTTAAGCGCTGTAGGCCACATCCTGCGCAAGCCAGTGCAGACAGCTTGAAGGGTAATATCAGGGTCTGGTGCAGATAGAGGCGTTTCCCGCAGGGTTAGCGCCCCCAAGCGCACAGCCTCCCTGGCGGACAAAGTGTCTGTTCGTTCATCCCAGAAAATGTTTTGCTTAATTTCCAGCCGCTCGTAGAAAAGTTCAAGCAGGTCGCTTTCGTCCAGCGGGGCTGCCTGGCGGATTTTTGCGTTGCGGCCCGCACCATCCATTTCACCCACGGCGAGAAAAGGCTCCCTGGCTAAGGGGTCCGCCGCGTCCACTTCCGCGCCTTTGCCATTGGCGCAGAGAAATTTCCCTCCCCCTTCAGGGCGGCGCATGGCCACACGTTCAGGGTAGGCCATAGCCAGAAGGCGCCCTGCAGATTCTATGGCTTCGTCAACAGGTTTGTCCTCTTTGCCGCTTGGCAGTGCTGCGTGAGCCAGCTTCCAGAGCCGTTCGGCCAGGCTTCCCAGGTTTTTCCGGGAGTTCTTGGCAAGCCAGGCCAGGCGCAGGCGCAGGTCAGTAGAATCGTTTCCCTTTAGGAAATCACGTTCGCCTGAGAGCGCAGCCATCAGGCTGGCCGCCCTTGTTAATCCTTCGCTGCGGGAGCCCAGGAGCATGTGCGCCATACGGGGATGCAGCGGCAGTTTTGCCATGTTTCGCCCATGTGGGGTAAGCTTTTTATTGCCGTCAAGAGCGCCCAGCATAACAAGCAGTTCTTCGGCACTGCGCATGGAATCTTCGGGAGGCATGTCCAGCCATTGCAGGGCAGAAGGGCTGCTTATGCCCCAGAGGGCAAGCTCCAGGCGCAGGCTGGCTAAATCGGTATTGAGGATTTCCGGGCCAGGGAAGCGGCGCATGGAGGCTTCATCTTCTTTTTTCCAAAGGCGCAGGCAAATCCCTTCTTCCAGCCGTCCGGCTCGTCCACGGCGCTGGTCGGCTTCAGCCAGGGAAACAGGAACGGTGCAGAGCCGGCTCATGCCCGAATTGGGGTCAAAAGTTTGCCTGCGGGAAAAACCGCTGTCGATGACAATGCGCACCCCGTCAATCGTGAGGCTTGTTTCGGCTATGGATGTGGCAAGGACAACCTTGCGCCTGTTCTGCTGTGCCGGGCGGATAGCCGCATCCTGCTCAGCAGAGGAAAGGTCGCCGTAAAGGGGATGGACAGTCACATCAGGCGGCAGGGGGCCAAGCTGTTCTTCAACAGCATGGATTTCTCCGGCTCCAGGCAGGAAAACGAGGATGCTGCCGCGTTCTGAAGCCAGGCTTTGCCGTATGGCAGAGGCTGCGCAGGCGCAGAGTTCCTGCCTGTTTTGCGGTTTTTGGGCGGCACGGGGGAGGTAGCGTGTTTCAACAGGCCACATGCGCCCTTGGGCATGGATAACGGGGCAGGGCTCGCCGTGTTCGCCAAGAAGGGCGGCCAGAGCTTCCGTATCCAGTGTGGCGGACATGACCAGCAGTCCAAGGGGATTTGCTCCGTCCCGCAATGTTTCCTGGCAGTACATCGCGAGCGCAAGCCCGAGATCGGCATGGAGGCTCCGTTCGTGAAATTCATCCAAAATGAGCCATTGCGTGCCGGGGAGGTCTGGCTCGTCACGGAGCATCCGCGTAAGTATGCCTTCCGTCAGCACAAGAATGCGGGTTTCCGGCCCGGCGCAGCGTTCCATGCGGATTTGGTAGCCAACGGTTTTTCCCAGGGGCTCGCCAAGTAGGCGGGCCATTTGCCGCGCGGCGGCGCGCGCCGCAAGCCTGCGGGGTTCCAGCATAAGGATGCGCTGCCCGGGGAGGCAGTGCTGCAGCATGGCCAGGGGCACAAGGGTGGTTTTTCCCGCGCCTGGCGGCGCCGTGAGCAAAAGGCGGCGGTGCGAGGCCATGCGGGAGAAAAGTTCAGGCAAGGCCTTGGAAACAGGCAGGTCAGGCAGCTGAGGGGCGTTATTCGGCATGGTCGGACGATGGGGAGAGAATTTGTGCGTTGCTAAGGTGCTGGAGCCAGATGCCGGCAACGGCTTGGGCCTCAAGAAGGCCGCGCAGGACCGGCGTGCATTGAAAGCCTGCCGCGCGAAGACGCGAACGCCAGGATTCAGGCTCATCCCCGGCGATGTCCTGCAGCGTATGGCGGCCAACGATGGAGAGCAGCGGCAGAATGCGGATGTGCCGGATATCTTGGGATTTAAGTGTTTCAAGGACTTCTTCCAGCTGGAAGGGTCCTTTCATGGTGGCTACAAAAAAAAGCGGGGATTGTGA
>JAGADT010000103.1 GCA_017613475.1 Desulfovibrionaceae bacterium
GCCGGGCTGGCGGGGAGCAGGGGGACGATGTTTTGAAGGGGTCCGGCCGCTCCATCCCTGAGTTTGATTTGTATGCGGGCCTGGCGGCATGTTCCCATTTGTTTTTGGGCTTTGGCGGGCATCGCCAGGCTGCCGGGCTGAGCATGAAGGCCAGCCTGCTGGAAGATCTTCGGGAGGCGTTTCACTGCGTCGTCCGCGAGGCTGTTGGCAGCGAGCCCGTTTGCCCGACCTTAAAGCTGGATGGGGTGCTTCCTTTCGCCCTGGCTTCGGATTTTACCTTTCTCAAGTCCCTGGAGCTGCTGCAGCCTTTTGGCATGGGCAATCCAGAGCCAGTTTTTGTTTCTCAGCCATTAGCCGTCTGCGGAACGCGTTTATTCGGCTTTCGCCGCGAGCATTTGAGCCTGCGCGTGAAAGAGCTTTCCTCAGGCATTTCCCTCCAGGCAAAGCTTTGGCGCAATGCCGGGAATTTTCCCAAATCCGTTAAAAATCTGCGGCTGGCTTTTTCCCCTTGTATCAATAAATACAATGGGATCGCTTCCGTAGAGCTTATTGTCCGTGATTGGCAGCTGTTGGAATAAATTGCCCCCAGGGCAGCATACTTTCTTTGAGGGAGGTCTTTGGATGGTCAGGAAAATGTTCATGGTGCTGGCAATGCTTATGCTATGCTGCGCGGCAGCCTACGCAGAGGATTTTCAGCGGGTTAAGGTAGAAACGTCCCTTGGCAACTTCGTGGCGGAGCTGTACATGAAGAAGGCGCCCAAAACGGTGCGCAATTTCCTTGTGTACGCCCGGTCCGGTTTTTATGACGGAACGATTTTCCATCGGGTTATTCCGGGATTTGTGATTCAGGGGGGAGGCTTTGATGAAGCCATGAATCAAAAGCCGACGCGCTCTCCCATTGAAAACGAAGCCGGTAACGGGCTGAAGAACCTCCAGTACACGCTGTCCATGGCCCGCACGTCTGATCCTGATTCCGCAACCAGCCAGTTCTTTATCAATTTAAAGGACAACAGCTCCCTGGATTACCGCGCTTCCAATGCAGCAGGCTACGGCTATGCGGTGTTTGGCAAAGTGGTGCAGGGCATGGATGTGGTTGACCGCATAGGCTCTGTCCCCACAGGGCGGAAGGGCATGTTCAGCGATGTGCCGACCTGGCCGGTCATTATTAAGCGCATTACCTTGCTGCAGTAGGCCTGTGCGCGGCATAGGCAGCGGCTTTCTGTAAAAAGAAAAGGCTTGGGTAAACACGGCGGTGTTTGCCCAAGCCTTTTGCTGTCGCAAAAGCCCGTGAGGGGGTTTAGCTCAATATCATTTCATCAAGCGCCGCACCGGAAGGCACCATGGGGTAGACGATTTCGTTTTCATCCACGCGGACTTCGATGAGCGCTGTGCCGGGGGATTCAAGGGCGGTTTTCAGCGTGGGCTTCAGGTCCTCTATGCGCACGATGCGGTAGCCTTCCATCCCGTAGGCATCGGCCAGCTTGAGGAAATCGGGCTGTTCGGTAATGTCTACACCGCTGTAGCGGCCGTCATAGAAAAGATGCTGGAGCTGTTTCACAAGGCCGAGGTAGTGGTTGTTCAGCAGCACGATCTTGATGGGCAGGTGCAGGCGGACAGCCGTGATGAGTTCCTGCAGGTTCATCTGGAAAGAGCCGTCCCCGGTGAGGGCCACAATGCGTTTGTTCGGCAGGGCGAGCTGGGCGCCTATGGCAGCCGGCAGCCCATAGCCCATGGTGCCGAGTCCGCCTGAGGTCAGCAGGGTGTGGGGTTCGTGGAAGGTAAAGAACTGCGCGGCCCACATCTGGTGCTGGCCCACGTCCGTGGTGAGGATGATGTCTCCGTGGGTGAGCTCGTAGAGGGCTTCAACAACTTCCTGCGGCTTGATAACCTGGCCGGGCTGCGTTTTCTGGTAGGAGATGGGCTGTTCCTCCTTCCAGGCGGCAAGCTGTTCGTTCCACGGGCGGAAGGTTTGCGGCCAGAGGCTCTGCGCGTCAGGCATGAGGTCCTTGAGCTGTTCCTTCAGCGCTTCCAGGGCAAGGCGGCAGTCAGCCACTACAGGCACGCTGACGTTAACGTTTTTGCGGATGGATGTGGGGTCAATGTCAATATGGACAATGGAAGCCTTGGGGGCGAAGGCCGCGATGCGGCCTGTTACGCGGTCATCAAAGCGGACGCCGACGGCCAACAGCACATCAGCGTTGGTAACGGCCTTATTGGCGGCATAGGTGCCGTGCATGCCAAGCATGCCAAGCCACAGCGGGTCATCGCAGGGAAAGGCCCCCAATCCCATTAAAGAGGCTGTGACAGGGATTTGATAGGCATGGGCGAGGTCGCGGATGAGTTCCGACGCGCCGGACATGATAACGCCGCCGCCGGCAAAAATAAGCGGGCATTTGCTCTTGGCAAG
Source organism: Desulfovibrionaceae bacterium (assembly GCA_017613475.1). GTDB lineage: Bacteria > Desulfobacterota > Desulfovibrionia > Desulfovibrionales > Desulfovibrionaceae > Avidesulfovibrio. The sequence continues at coordinate 2,408 of JAGADT010000103.1, forward strand.
CAGCTCCACGGTGCGGCGGATTTGGTTTTTGTTGGGGTAGTAGGTAGGGTTATAGCTGCGCATGCTTACAGACTCCGGCCATTCGAAGTCTGTTTCGTTTTGGAGCACGTCCTTGGGCAGGTCAATCAAGACAGGGCCGGGGCGGCCTGAGCGGGCAAGGTAAAACGCCTGGCGGATGATTTTTGCCAGGTCTTTGATATCCTGGACAATGTAATTGTGCTTGGTGCAGGGGCGGGTGATGCCGGTAATGTCCACTTCCTGGAAGGCGTCGTTGCCAATGAGCCCTGTCGGCACCTGCCCTGTAAAGACAACAAGGGGGATGGAGTCGCAGTAGGCCGTGGCAATGCCCGTAACGGTATTTGTGGCTCCCGGGCCGGAAGTTGTCAGGGCCACGCCAACGCCTCCGCTGGCGCGTGCGTAGCCATCGGCTGCGTGGACGGCGCCCTGTTCGTGGCGGACCAGGACGTGCTGAATCTGGGGGTAGTTATGGAGTTGGTCATAAAATTCCAGCACGGTTGCGCCGGGAAATCCGAATATGACTTTTACGCCCTCTCGTACAAGGCATTCCAGCAAAATTTGCGCGCCGCTCTTTTTCATACCTGCGTTCCTTCACTATGGCTGCCCCTGTGCAGAGAAACGGCCATGACGGATAAAATGGTTAAAATGAGTATATCTTTTTCAGATACCCGCTAACAGGCTGGCTGGCAAGCCTTAATTCTTGGCCTTGAACCTGCCCGCTGCCTTGCGTATTCCTGCCTGGACGGGTATTGCACAAGGGGCAGGGCACGGGCCTGGCCTGAACATGGGAAATTGTGAGGAAGGGAAGCCAATGTGGATATTGAGTGAGGAGGATGAAAGGCTTTTGCGGACCAAGGCGCACGCCGTTTGTGCGCTGAACGATGGCGGGCAATGTTTTTCAATGGCGTCCGATCAATCCACGCCTCCCCAAAGCTGGGCGCTTCAAAGTGGAGCGGCAGCTTTACAGGGCAGGGTTTTTGATGCCCTTTCGCTGCGCATGGGAGGGGAAAAACGCTTTGCCTTGTGGCGCAAAGTATTGCGCCGGGATGGAAGGCCCCTTGCCTGGCTTTCCGCAGAGCTTTGGCAAGGCGTGGCTGCAGCGGCTGAAGGCAGGCCCGCCAAGGTAACTGTTGACACGGCGGCAGCCCTGGCGCTGCACGCGCTTTCCTGCCCGTTGGTGCGCAGGCTTTCTTCTGCGCGCGGCATAACGCTTCTTTTTGCCTTTGAGGAGCGCTGCACGGCGTTTTTGCTGTACCAGGAAAGGGTATATGGCATTTTTGAACACCGCGGCGATATACCCCTGCCAATGATGGAAGAGGATTTGGCGGCTTTTCGCCTGGGCTGGCTTCCTGATGAAGTTGTGCGCGGGCAGGGCGGCTTTGTTTCGGCCTTTCCTGGGGATTTGCCCCAGGAGGCGGAGGGCTTTGTGCCAACAGTCCTGTTTGGCCAGGCAGGCGGGCGTTTTCACGGATTTGGCCGTTTTAGCGGGGACGACAGCGTTTCTGTGCTTGCCGAATGCCGCGGGCTGTTATATGGATTGTCGATGCATACGGAACAGGCACAGGAATCTTTAACTTTTTCAGATTAGGATACGCTGACATGGAATGCTACGATAAGGCGGAATGTTGGGACCGCGCGACGCTTGAGGCCGCGCAGCTTGCGCGCTTGCGCGAGACCTTGGAACGGGTCATGCGGGTGCCTTTTTATGCCGAGCGTCTGACAAAGGCAGGCGTTACCCCGGATAAGCTGCGCACGCTGGATGATGTGCGCCGCATCCCGTTCACCACTAAGGATGATCTCCGCAGTCAGTATCCCCATGGGCTCGCCAGCGTTCCGTATGAGGACTTTGTGAGGATGCACTGCTCAAGCGGCACCACGGGCACGCCTGTGGCTGTTTGCTATACGCAGGAAGACCTGGATTCGTGGGCCAGCCTGATGGCGCGCTCGATGTTTGTTGCGGGCGTGCGGAAGAGCGATGTTTTTCAAAATATGGCTGGCTACGGCATGTTCACCGGCGGCCTGGGCATTCACTACGGGGCTGAGCGCCTTGGCTGCCTGACCATCCCCGCCGGCGCCGGCAATTCCAAGCGCCAGATTAAGCTGATGCGCGATTTTGGCACGACGGTGGCGCATATCCTCCCCTCCTATGCCCTGCATCTTGGCTCTGTCCTTCAAAGCGAAGGGGTAGATCCCCGCACGCTCCCCC
>JAGADT010000104.1 GCA_017613475.1 Desulfovibrionaceae bacterium
GCCGTCAGCGCCAAACATCAGCGCCTTGCCCGCCAGCACGTCCACAAGCCCGGTAAAGCTTTCGCCTTCCATAATGGGCATGTAAAGCGTGACCGTATGCAAACCAAGGACTGTTGAAAGCCCGTTCAGCGCCATGTCAAAATCAGCGCGTTCACGGTCCATCTTGTTGATGAAAACGATGGCGGGAAGGCCCGCTTCACGGGCCTGCGACCACAGCCGCCTGGTCAGGGGGCGCACACCGTCCACCGCGTCAATGGTCAGGACAACGGCGTCGGCCCCCATAAGCAGGTAGGGAAGGTCACCAACGAAATTGCCGTCGCCCGGGGCGTCCAGAAGGTAATGCCGGTTTCCATTCCAAAGAAACGTTGCAAAACCAGGCTGGATGGAACCGCGCCGCTTGATTTCTTCGGGTTCGTAATCAAGGGAGGTTGTGCCTTCTTCAATGGCACCCAAACGGTTGATGACTCCGCTCTGGAACAACAACATTTCGGCGAGAGATGTTTTACCGCAACCGCCGGTTCCAATCAGGGCATAGGTACGTTGAGTTTCCGCCGCGCTGGACATGATGCTCTCCTGCTTTATCGTGTTGGGGGAAAAATCCGCTTTAAAATCTAAACGTTCGCCGGCGGATTTCTTTACGCGCGCATGGGCGAATTTTTGGCTCGCCAATGCAAACGCCGCTGACATTTCCTGTATTTTTGCTGTGTATGGCACAAAATTCTGCTTTTGTACATGGCGTACAGCGCCCGATATCCAGCGCACTGCATGAAACGGAATGCAAAATGCCTGGCTTCACCCACAAACATGGTTCAGCGCGGTTCCGCCTGAAGGCAGGCTCAGCTGCCGTCCCTCAGGCGCGTAAGCGCATCAATAACCGCGCAGGGGTTAAGGCGGCCGTTGCCCCTGAGGATGGGCAGCCTGACAGGGATAATGCCCCTGTCCTTCAGCGCCAGCTCAGGCACGCCGCCAGGATAGCGGCGGTCATCAGGATCGGCAAGCAGATGCGTAACCGGCGCGTGCCCCCGCAAAACATCAACCTGCTCCAGCAGCGTCTGCCCGCAAAGCTCAGGATCAGGAAGGGGGTTGGGCATAAAAACGCGCGGCACCGTGAGCTTTTCCAGCGCCCAGCGGATGCCTGACGGCAGCAGGGCTGCCAGCAGTGAAGAATAAAAGCTGCCCACAGGATAGCAGATGATGCCGGCATTCAGGATATCCTCAAGCACGCACAAGGGCGCAGAAGCCGGCACCGTCAGGGAAATATGGCGGATTGGCGATTCGATGGGCGAAAAAAATTTCCCCGTAAAACGGTGCTGCCCAACAATTTCCACGCCGTTTGCGAGCCGCACGCGCAAATCAGCGCAGGCTTCCGTTACAGGGCGGACAGCGCCAAACGCGCCGATGAAGCGGCCAAAGAAATCCACAGCCGCGGCAAGGCTCCCTCCCCTGAGGCAGCGCTCCGCCAGCACAAGGTTTCCAATGCAGGCGTTCCTCAAATCCGTTTCCGGCGGAAACCTGTGCGCGCAGGATATCAGGAGGCGGCGGATACAGCACCAGCGATGCTGCGCCATTCCGTAAGGCGCCTCCACCCTGCCAAGCAGAGCCCGGAGCTCTGCCCTGGCGGCAGCTACCCCGGAGTCTGGCAACCGCCTTTCAAGCAGGGGGCGTTCCGGCAGCGAGGCGGGAGCCAGCGAGAGCAGGCGGGCGCGCAAGTCGCCCACAGCAGGGAGGCGCAGCGTACTCCGCAATACCCCGGAACTCCCCCCTGAATCAAAGGTGGTTATCAAATGCACAGACGGCACGCGCTGCATGGCAAGCTCCGCCGCCAAATCCCGCAGCGCCGTCCCGCCGCTGAAAAATACCAGGGGGCCGCCCATTACGCCCCTCCCTGAAGCTGCACAAAGAGCACCCAGCCTAAAAGTGAAAGGAGCCTGCCGTACATCCCCCCCTCTCCGTCCGCACCAAAAAGCGCCAGCCTTCTGGATTCAAGCGCGCCTTTACGGATCAAGCCTGCGCATTGCCCTTCTGCCCTCTGCCCCAAAAGGAGGGCCTCTGTTTCTTCCAGCGTGCCGCGGCAAAGCCCGCAGATTTCTTCAGCCACGCTGTCCCACGCGTCTTCCGCATCAGGGCGCGGACATTCCGAAGCCAGCACGCTGAATGCCGCCCAGAGCGCGTTGAGCGACTCTTCAGCAACGCCTCCCCGCCATTCAAAAAGCCATCCCGAGCGGGGAACAAGCAAGCCATGCGCGAGGCACCTGGCGTACATTTCAAGCAGCTGTTCCCTGCAGCCAAGCAGCCTTTTCTCCAGCCAGCGGACGCCCACCCCAGGATGCCAGGCAGGCAGGCGGACGCCCTGGGGCACGGTTCCGCCAAGGCTCGCCAAAAGCCTGGCCAGCCAGGCATTGGCAGCCTCATGCGCGGGGGCTTCCAAATGCGGGAGGCTCAGGACCCAGCGCCCCCGGCCGAATGTTCCGCCAAGCACACACGGCCCTTGCGGAAAGCCGGAAAAGTTCAGGCGCGCGCTGGCATCCTGCTCAAATACGGCAAGCGCCCCGCCTTCCAGCTTTTCCATTGCCATGCCGGCAAATTCCAAATCCGCCCCGGGTCCGGCAGCCTCTGCCAAAACAATTCTATCACCCTGCCTTGATTTCTCCGGGGGCATAAGCCGGCACGGATGCCATACGAACATATCGGCTTCCGGCAAGGCGGCATTCTCAAAACGCAATGGGGCGCTTTCTCCGCCTGAGCCAGGCACGCAGCGCACGCGCACATTGCCGGAAAGGAGCCGCCAGGGATCCGGCGCCTGCGCGCATTCCCACGTGCAAAGCCCAAGCCCTCCGGCAAGCGCCATTTCCGCACCGCCGCCAAGGCCAAGGCAATTTCCCCCCCTTTGGACAAACGCTGTTATGGCCTCGCGTCCGGACCGGCCCAGCCGGCTCAGCCTGCGTCCGGCACTGCCGCCGGGAAACACAAGAAGAGAAAACTTGTCAGCCAGCGCCGCGTGCGCTATGTCTTGGGTCTTAACCAAGCAATACGGCACGCCAAAGACGTTCATGGCCCGCTGCGCGAGCAGATCCCACACACGGGGCGGATCATCCCATAGCAAAGCAACGCTCATAATGGTCTTTGGTAGCTCACAAGCCCTGCAAAGGCAACCTGATTAACGCATATACAAAAACTCTGGAGAACCCTTATGGCGGAAACCGCACTTCCTAAAGGCTACGAACCGCATGACGTGGAAGCCCGCTGGCGTGAACACTGGGAAAGCGAACACACCTTCACCCCTGATCCCAAAGCCCCCGGCGAGCCGTATTCCATTGTCATTCCCCCGCCAAACGTCACCGGCGCCCTGCACATGGGGCACGCGCTCAACCTGACCATTATTGACCTGCTCTGCCGCCATGCCCGCCAGAAAGGCAAAAACGTGCTCTGGATTCCCGGTGAGGACCATGCCGGCATTGCCACGCAGAACGTGGTGGAGCGCCAGCTGGCCAAGGAGGGCACGTCCCGCCACAAGCTGGGCAGGGAAAAATTCCTGGAGCGCGTCTGGAAATGGCGCGAAGATTACGGCAACCGCATTGTCAGCCAGATCAAGGCCATGGGCGCTTCCGTGGACTGGACGCGCGAACGCTTTACCATGGACGAGGGGCTCTCGCGCGCTGTGCGCCGCTGTTTTGTTGACCTTTACCGCAAAGGCTACATCTACCGCGGCAAGTACATCATCAACTGGTGCAGCCGCTGCCACACGGCCCTTGCCGATGACGAAGTGGAGCACCAGCCGGTCAAAGGGCACCTCTGGCACATCCGCTACGACCTGGAGGACGGCTCAGGCTCCATTGTTATCGCCACCACGCGCCCGGAAACCATTTTGGGCGACTCCGGCGTCTGCGTCCACCCCGATGACGAGCGCTACAAGGGCATGGTCGGCAAAAACGTCATCATCCCCGTTGTCAACCGCAAGGCCCCGCTTTTTGCCGACAAATACGTTGACCGCGAATTTGGCACCGGCGCGCTGAAAGTCACCCCCTGCCACGACCCCAACGACTGGATGCTTGGCCACCGCTACAAGCTGGAATTTATCCAGTGCATCGACGAAGACGGCGTGATGAACGAAAACGCCGGCCCCTACAAGGGCATGACCAAGGAAGCCTGCCGCGAAAAGATCGTTGCCGACCTTGAGGCGGAAGGGCGCCTGGTGAAGGTTGAAGACCTGGATCACGGCGTGGGACACTGCTACCGCTGCAAAACCGTGGTTGAGCCCCATGTTTCCGAGCAGTGGTTTGTGGCAACATCCAAGCTGGCCCCCATGGCCCGCGACGCCGTGCCTTCCAAGACGCAGATTTTCCCCGACAACTGGGAAAAGATTTATTATAACTGGCTGGACAATATGCGCGACTGGTGCATTTCGCGCCAGATATGGTGGGGGCACCGCATCCCTGCCTGGACCTGCCAGCAATGCGGCGAGCTGATTGTTGAGGAAGAGGCGCCCCACGCCTGCCCCAAGTGCGGCAGCGCTGACTTGAAGCAGGAAGACGACGTGCTTGACACCTGGTTCTCTTCCGCGCTCTGGCCCTTCTCCACCATGGGCTGGCCAGACAAAACGCCCGAGCTTAAAAAATACTACCCCACGTCGATCCTTGTCACCGGCTTCGACATCCTCTTCTTCTGGGTAGCGCGCATGATGATGATGGGCCTGTTCAACATGAACCAGGTGCCCTTCCACCATGTTTACCTCCATGCGCTCGTGCGTGACGCCGAGGGCAAGAAGATGTCCAAGTCCTCAGGCAATGTCATTGACCCCCTGGTCATGATTGACAAATACGGCACCGACGCCCTGCGCTTCACCCTCACGGCCTTTGCCGCCATGGGGCGCGACATCCGCCTTTCCGAAGACCGCATTGAAGGCTACCGCCACTTTGTCAACAAAGTGTGGAACGCCTCCCGCTTCGCGCTCATGAACCTTGGCGATGAGGCCCCCGCGCCTGTTGCGCCGGCCCAGGTCAAGAGCCTCCACAACCGCTGGCTGCTGCACCGCCTGGAAGAGCTGAAGGATGAAGTGGACCAGGCGATAGAAAGCTACCGCTTCAACGATGCCGCGCAGGCCCTCTACAAATTCCTGTGGAATGAATTCTGCGACTGGTACCTGGAACTCATCAAGCCGGACATGCGTGAAGACGCCGACCCTGCAGCCAAGGCGGAATCGCAGTACGTGCTGTGGCTGGCCCTGCGCGAGTTCCTGATACTCATGCATCCCATCATGCCGTTCATGACCGCAGAAATTTGGAAAGCCCTGCCGGAGCCCGCCGACCTTGCCGAGCCGGACCTTGCAAGAGTGCTGTACCCGGCAGCGCGCCCCGAATGCCGCCAGCCGGAAGACGCCGCCAGGATGATCTTCATCCAGGGCGCCATTGGCGCTGTGCGCACCATACGGGCGGAGCTGAATATTGCGCCAAGCTACAAGCTCACGGTCCTCTTCCGCCCGGCAGACCAGGCGCAGGCTGCACTGCTTGAGCAAAACCGCACCGTCATCACCACCCTGGCCCGCCTGGGCGAAATGATGGTGGATACGGCCGGCGAAGCGCCCAAGGCCTCTGCCTCGCATGTGGTGGAAGGCTGCGAAGTCATCGTGCATCTTTCCGGCGCGGTGGACTTCCAGGCCGAGCTTGCCCGCCTGGAAAAGGAACTGGGCAAAATCGCCAAGGAACTGGGCGGGCTGACCGCCAAGCTCGCCAACCAGAACTTTGTGTCCCGCGCGCCGGCTGAAATCGTCAAGCGCGAGCAGGACCGCGTGGCTGAGCTTACGGACGCCAAGGAAAAGCTGACAAACCTCCAGGCCCGCTTCAAGGCGATTATGTAACCAAGAGAAACAGGCGCCGGACTTTAGCACAGAAAGCCCGGCGCCTTTACGTTGTATGCTTGTCCACGACCTTACCCACAGCCTGGCCCCGGAAATCTCCCTTTACCCGGGCACCCCGCAGCCATCGTTCCAGCCTCTTGCAAGCATTGAGCGCGATGGTTTCCGCGAAACAAGCTTCTGGCTTACCTCGCACATGGGCACGCACATGGACGCGCCCGCGCACCTGCTGCCGGAGGGAACATGCCTGGATGACATCCCGCCGGAGCGCTTTTGCGGCTCAGCCTTTGTTGCTGACTGTTCAGCGCTTAAGCCCGGCAAAAACCTTTCCCTGCCGCTCCTGAAAGCCGCCTACCAGGAACCCCTGGATTTTCTGCTTGTGCATACAGGCTGGGACTGTTTTTGGGGCCAGCCCGCTTATCTTAAAGACTATCCCACGCTGGAACCAGAAGCGGCGGAATGGCTGGCAGGGCTTGGGCTTAAAGGCGTCGGGCTGGATACCATAAGCCCCGACCCGCTTGATTCCTCCACTCTGCCCGCCCACAGGCTCCTGCTTGGCGCGGGCACGCTCCTCATCGAAAACCTCTGCAATCTTGGGCCGCTCTGCGGACGCCGCCTCTTCTTCGCCGCCCTTCCCCTGCCTCTTGCCCGTGCAGACGGCGCGCAGGTACGGGCCGTTGCCATTAAGCAGGGGCTGTGTTCCATGTAAGACGGCATAAGCTGAAACGGACCCATCGAACTCCGCTCAAGCGATTCTTGTTTTTTACTGTTTGGTGGAGCCGCAGCCGTTGTTTTTCA
>JAGADT010000105.1 GCA_017613475.1 Desulfovibrionaceae bacterium
CCCCGAGGATGGACGCAAAATCAACCGTTTTGTGTGTTTTTCTGTGGGCAGAAGCGGGTGCGCGATCCTTTTTATCCAGCAATTCCAGCGTGTTGCATCAAATGGAACGAATCCTGCAAGGGGGCTTCCATCCCGTATTTTTCCTTCAACCCACAGGAACGGATTATGAACAGAAAAGGCAACACTGCTCTCACGCATCTTGTATTGGGCATGGCGGCGCTCCTCTGCGCCCCGGCCGCAGCCTTTGCCGCGGACACGCCGCTGACCCAGGAACAGGGCAGCATCCTCTGGACGCTTCTGGGCGGCATGCTGGTGATGTTTATGCAGCCGGGCTTTGCCCTGGTGGAATGCGGGCTCACCCGGGCCAAGAACGCAGCCAACATCATGCTCAAAAACTACGCGGATTTCATGCTCGGGAGCATCCTGTATTTCCTGGCCGGCTTTGCCATTATGTTCGGCTCTTCCCACAGCGGGCTGATCGGCTGGTCGCATTTCGGCATGAATGGCTTTTCCGGCGGCAATGCGGCAGGGCAATGGGCCTGGACCTTCTGGTTTTTCCAGACGGCGTTTGCGGCGACTGCCGCCACCATCGTTTCCGGTGCGGTTGCTGAAAGGACCAATTTCAAGGCCTACATGCTGGTTTCTGTCTGCATCACGCTCTTTGTGTACCCTGTAAGCGGGCACTGGTGCTGGAACAGCCTGTTCGGCGAGGGCCAGGGCTGGCTTGAAGCGCTGGGCTTCATCGACTTTGCGGGCTCTGCCGTTGTGCATTCCGTCGGCGGCTGGATAGCCCTTGCCGGCGCCATCATCCTGGGGCCCCGCCTTGGAAAGTACGGCAGGGACGGCACGGCGCGGGCTATTCCCGGCCACAACATCCCCATGGCCGGGCTGGGGGTCTTCATCCTGTGGTTCGCGTGGTTCGGCTTCAACTGCTGCTCAACCACTGCCGTGGACGGCGCCATCGGCTACATTGCCGCCAACACCCTGCTTTCCTCCTGCGCAGGCGCGGTCACGGCCATGCTGGCCATGTGGGTCAAGCTCAAGAAGGCCGACCCTTCCATGACGCTGAACGGCTGCCTGGCAGGCCTTGTGGGCGTCACGGCCGGGTGCTTTGAAGTGGAGCCCCTGGGCGCGCTGTGCATCGGCGCCATGGCCGGCGTGCTCGTTGTGGTCTCTGTCCTTACGCTGGACCAGGTCTTCCGCGTGGATGACCCCGTTGGCGCCATATCCGTGCACGGCGTCTGCGGCAGCTTTGGCACGCTCATGGTCGGCCTTTTCGCCGCCCCTGGCTACGGCAAGGTGACTGGCCTTTTGTACGGCGGAGGCCTGCGGCCGCTCCTGGTGCAGGCCCTGGGCGCCCTGTCTGTTGCGCTGTGGGCCTTCTGCATGGGCTTCATCATCTTCAGGCTCGTCAACTGCGTCATCCCCCTGCGCGTCAGCAAGGAAGAGGAGCGCAAGGGGCTGGACATCGTGGAGCACGGCGCCGACGCCTACAGCGGCTTCCAGATTTTCTTCTACGACTAACGAGAGCGCCAAAACACAACGCCGAACACAAGGAGAACGCCTGTGAAAATCCTTATCGCCTGCATCCGTCCTGAACGGCTGCACAGAGTCAAGGCCGAGCTTTTTACCGAAGGCATCTATGCCATGACAGCCACCCCTGTCCTTGGCTCAGGGCGCCAGAAAGGCTACACGGAAATGTACCGCGGCGTCACCACCCAGGTTACGCTGCTGAAGAAAGTCCGCCTTGAACTCTGCCTCGCCGATGATGAAGTGCCCAAGGCCATGCGGGCCATCATGCGGGGCGCCAAGACAGGGCATGAGGGAGACGGCATCATCTATGTCCTGGATGCCGTGCAGGGCATCCGCATCAGGACCGAAGAACCCCTGGACATGTAAAAAAACAGGGGGCGCCGGCAATGCCATGCAGGCGCCCCCCTTAGCATAACCCGGCAGCGCGGAGCCTTGTGAAAAAAGTCCCCGCTGCCGCGTTTGCATGCCCATGCATTGGCTGGACAAGCCAAATGGATATGCGTAAATTAGTTCGTTTCGTACCGATAAACGCGCGGCACGGCCCGTGCTGCAATGCAAGGATATGCCAATGAAAGCCTTTCTCGCCCTGGAAGACGGTTTTACGCTTGAAGGCAGGTCAGTAACCGGCGCCTGTGACACTGGCGGCGAAGTGATTTTCAACACCGGCATGACCGGATACCAGGAAATTTTGACCGATCCTTCCTACGCAGGCCAGATGGTCTGCATGACCTGGACGGAAATCGGCAATTACGGCATTGCCCCGGAAGACATGGAGTCGGGCCGCGTGCATGCGGCGGCCCTCTTAATGCGCGAATGCTGCCAGGTGCCCTCCAACTGGCGCAGCGCCAAAAGCCTCCCGGATTTCCTTGCGGAGCATGGCATCCCCGGCATTGAGGGGCTGGATACGCGCGCCCTGACCCTGCACCTCAGGGAATACGGCGCCATGCGCGGCGTGGTTTCCACAGGCACGGCCGACCCCCGGGAACTGGTTGCAAAGGCAAAGGCCCTCCCCGAGATGGCCGGGCAGAACCTCGTCACCCGCGTGGCGCCCTCCGCCCCCTGGCGCCTGGGAGACGCTGGACCTGAACCCGCTGTGCCCGACGCCAGGGGCGCCTTTGACTGGGGCGGCGAGCCTGGTGCGCCCCGCGTGCTGGTCTATGACTTCGGCATCAAGTGGAACATTGTGAGGATGCTCAAGGCCCACGGCTTTTCCCCCGTCATGGTCCCGCCTTCCTTTACGCCGGCAGAGGCCGAAGCCTCCGGCGCGGACGCCATCTTCCTCTCCAACGGGCCCGGGGACCCCGCCGTGCTGGGCGCTGAAATCGCCACGGTCCGCGAGCTTGCCAAAACCTGGCCCATGGCCGGCATCTGCCTTGGGCACCAGCTCCTGGGCCACGCCCTGGGCGGCTCCACGCACAAGCTCAAGTTCGGGCACCACGGCTGCAACCACCCGGTGAAGGACCTGGAAACCGGCATTGTGGAAATCACCTCGCAGAACCACGGCTTCTGCGTGGATATAGACGGCGTGCCCAATGTGAAGGCGACGCACATGAACCTGAACGACGGCACGCTGGAGGGCTTTGCCCACGAGACGCTGCCCATCATTGCCGTGCAGCACCACCCCGAAGCCTGCCCCGGCCCTTCAGACAGCCGCACCTTCTTCGCCCGCTTCCGCAAGATCGTACGCGAATCCACAGGACGGTGACATTGCCGGCAGGCAGCACCGCTGCTTTTATTCAAGTGCATGAGCAGAGGCTTTCCAAAGGACGCAGATGAAGAAGCACACTAAAAGCGCCAATGGCGCCGGCAGCACCGCTGCTTTTATTCAGGTACATGAGCAGAGGCTTTCCAAAAGCCGCTGATAAAGAAATATACTAAAAGCTACAATGCCGCCCCGGGAGACAGCAATGCCCAAACGCAGCGACTTAAAAAAGATCATGGTCATCGGCTCAGGCCCCATCGTCATCGGCCAGGCCTGCGAATTTGACTATTCCGGCACGCAGGGCGTCAAGGCCCTGAAGGAAGAGGGCTTTGAGGTTGTCCTTGTCAATTCCAATCCCGCCACCATCATGACGGACCCCCACCTTGCCGACAAGACCTACATTGAGCCCATTGAGCCCAATACCGTGGCCGCCATTGTCCGCAAGGAGCGCCCGGATGCCATCCTGCCCACCCTGGGCGGGCAGACAGCCCTCAACACCGCCCTGAAGCTTGCCCAAATGGGCGTGCTGGACGAATGCGGCGTGGAGCTCATCGGCGCGCGCGCCGACGCCATTGCCAAGGCCGAAAGCCGCGAGCTCTTCCGCGATGCCATGAACAACATCGGCCTCAAGGTGCCTGCCAGCGCCATCATCCACAGCATGGAGGACATGCGCGAGGCCGCCAAAGAGCTGCCCTTCCCGCTCATCATCCGCCCGGCCTTCACCCTTGGCGGAACCGGCGGCGGCATTGCCTACAACATGGAGGACCTGGAGGCCATCACCGCCGAGGGCCTGGCTGCGAGCCCCGTCCACGAAGTCATGGCCGAGCAGTCCGTCATGGGCTGGAAAGAATTTGAGATGGAAGTCATCTGCGATAAGCAGGGCAACGCCGTCATCGTCTGCTCCATCGAAAACCTGGATCCCATGGGCGTGCATACCGGCGACTCCGTAACCGTGGCCCCGGCGCAGACGCTCACCGACCGCGAATACCAGAAGATGCGCGACGCCTCCATTGCCATCATGCGCGAGATCGGCGTGGAAACCGGCGGGTCCAACGTGCAGTTTGGCATCAACCCCGCAAACGGCGACATGGTGGTGATTGAAATGAACCCCCGCGTGTCCCGTTCCTCAGCCCTGGCTTCCAAGGCCACGGGCTTCCCCATTGCCCGCATCGCCGCCAAGCTGGCCGTGGGCTACACGCTGGATGAGCTCAGGAACGACATCACGCAGAAGACCTCCGCGGCCTTTGAGCCCTCCATCGACTACTGCGTGGTGAAGATCCCCCGCTTCAACTTTGAAAAGTTCCCCGGCGCCAAAGACGAGCTGACCACCTCCATGAAGAGCGTGGGCGAGACCATGGCCATTGGCCGCACCTTCCGCCAGGCGCTGCAGAAAGGCCTGCGCTCGCTTGAAAACGGCGCCATCGGCCTTGTCCGCACGCATGAGGAAACGCCTGAGCGCCCCGAGCTCATGGCCCTTTTGCGCACGCCCAATTCCAAGCGCCTCTTCGCCCTGCGCCACGCTTTCCTGGCCGGCTTCAGCATTGAGGAGCTGTACGAGATCACCTCCATCGACCCCTGGTTCCTGCGCCAGATTAAGTCCATTGTTGATGAAGAGGTGCGCATCCGCGACTTCGCCCTTGCCAACGACACCACGCCGGAAAACCCAGAGCTTGTTGCCCAGCTCCGCCGCGCCAAGGAATACGGCTTTTCCGACAGGCAGCTTGCCGCCATGTGGCGCCGCCCGGAAAGCGACATCCGCGACCTCAGGCGCGAGACCGGCATTGAGCCGACCTACGGCCTTGTGGATACCTGCGCCGCCGAGTTCCAGGCCCTGACCCCCTATTTCTACTCCTCCTACGAAACGAGGCAGGAAGCCATCCCCGCCCAGTGCAAAAAGGTCATCATTTTCGGCGGCGGGCCCAACCGCATCGGCCAGGGCATTGAGTTTGACTACTGCTGCTGCCACGCCTCCTACGCCCTGCGCGATGAAGGCGTGCAGGCCATCATGGTCAATTCCAACCCCGAGACCGTCTCCACCGACTACGACACGTCTGACAGGCTGTATTTTGAGCCGCTGACCTTTGAGGACGTAATGCACATCATCGGGCTGGAAAAGCCCGACGGCGTCATCGTGCAGTTTGGCGGGCAGACGCCGCTGAACCTTGCCGTGCCGCTCAAGCGCGCGGGCGTCCGCATCCTGGGCACCAGCCCGGATGCCATTGACCGCGCGGAAGACCGCGAGCGCTTCACCGCCCTGCTGCACAAGCTGGGCCTGCGCCAGCCTGAGAACGGCGCCGCCAGGAACCTTGCCGAGGCCCTTGCCGAAGCCGCCCGCATCACCTACCCCATCATGGTCCGGCCAAGCTATGTCCTTGGCGGGCGCGCCATGGAGGTGGTGTACGATGACGAGCAGCTCAGGGCCTACTTCCAGAAGCATATCGGCAATGAGCAGCTGGAGCACCCCGTGCTCATCGACAAGTTCCTTGAAGACGCCATTGAAGTGGATGTGGACGCCCTTTCAGACGGCAAGGACGTGTATGTTGCCGGCATTATGGAGCACATTGAGGAAGCCGGCATCCATTCCGGCGACTCCTCCTGCGTGCTGCCCCCCTATTCCCTGCCGGAAAGCATTGTGGAAGAGCTGAAGCGCGAGACCATTGCCCTGGCCCTGGAGCTCAGGGTGCGCGGGCTCATGAACATCCAGTTCGCGGTGAAGGACGGGCAGGTCTACCTGCTGGAAGTCAACCCGCGGGCCTCGCGCACCGTGCCCTTTGTTTCCAAGGCCACGGGCGTGCCGCTGCCCCGCCTTGCCACCCAGATCATGCTGGGGCATACGCTGGCCGAGCTCAAGCCCGAAAGCATGCACCACTCCGGCTATGTTTCCGTTAAGGAAGCGGTGTTCCCCTTCCGGCGTTTCCCCGGGGTCGATATCCTGCTGGGGCCTGAAATGCGCTCCACCGGCGAAGTCATGGGCATTGCCGGCACCTTTGAAGAGGCCTACTTCAAGAGCCAGCTTGCCGCGGGCCAGGAGCTCCCCATGTCCGGCAACGTGTTCATCTCCGTCAACGACAAGGACAAGCCCCACGTCGTGCCCCTGGCGCGCGAGCTTGACGAGCTGGGCTTCAGCATCCTTTCCACGGAGGGCACGGCAAAGCTCCTCAAAGAGAACGGCATCCACGCCACACGCGTGCTGAAAGTCGCAGAAGGGCGCCCGAACATCCTGGACAGGATCAAGAACAACGAGGTGGCGCTGGTCATCAACACCGCCTCAGCTGTGCGCCATACCGCGCGCGACGCCAAATCCATCCGCCAGGCAACCCTGCAGTACGGCCTGCCCTACACGACAACCATTTCAGCCGCCAGCGCCGTTGTGCGGGCCATTGCCTACGCCAAGCGCCATCACGCGGCAACGCCGGCGGCAATGCCGCCCGCCCCGCAGGTGCGCTCACTGCAGGAATATTACGGGCTGAACGCTGCGCAATAACCCCCTTAAGAGCCAGCAGGAAGGCCGCTGCACAGGCAATATGTTCCGCATGATTGCCATGCAGCGGCCTTTTTCATGGAGGCTGCCATGAATATTTTTGGGGCGCTTGCCGCCGCGTTCCTTTCCCTGGCGCCTGTCAGCGGCAGGCTGGAAGGCACCTGGATTGAAACAACGCAGGTCAGGGAAACTCCGCGGGCCGTCATGCACTTTAAGGGGCGGAAGCTCCGCTTTGAGAACATGTTTGATGATTCAGGCACC
>JAGADT010000106.1 GCA_017613475.1 Desulfovibrionaceae bacterium
CGGAACTGATTTTTACGGCGCTGGCAGAACTTTCAACGCGTCAAATCGCCGAAAGCAAAGATGCAACGGGCATGGCTGAAAATTCAAAAGCAGCCCATGAAGGCGGCAGCGTTGCCCGCCAAGCCCGAGAGGAACTTGAAGCCAAAACGGGAACAAAAGTTGTGACGGGCAAAAACAATCTTCTCCCTGAGTAGCATCAGATTTACCGGCTAGCCGCCATGAGGAAAAATAGGCTTAGACAAATACTGTAATGGCCGCAGTCGCCCCACGCACTCAGCGTACAGGCTCGCGCCCGCCATCATCAGCCCCTGCCTGCAAGGAGAAACGCCCATGCCAAAGCTTTGCCCAATCTGCGGAAAACGCACTACGCTTGACGGACTTTGCGCTGCATGCCGCAAAAAAGCGGGCAAGCTCTTTCCCGGCGGCGAATGGCAGGCGATGCATCCGGATGAAATCCGCGCCGCCCTGGAAGAGGCGGCAAACCCGCAGCCTGCCTATGCCCTGTCCCTGGCTGAAGAGCCGGGGAAAAAGGCGCCGCCCAAACCCAAGCGGGCGCCGAGGCGCTCCAGGAAGAAAAAAAGCTCCCCGCTGAACACCATCCTTTGGGGCCTGCTGCTTTTGGCCTTTACCGTGCTGACGGCGCCATTGATGATGAAAGATTACTGGGAATATTTCAGGGCGAAGGAAAGGCGCTATGTGGAGGCCATTCTCGAGGATTACACGTGGAGCTGGAATTCTTCCAAGGAGCAGTACGAGATACGCGCCTGGTACCGCTGGGAGCTGGATGGCAGCAGCGGGATATGCTCGAGCACGCAGACCAGGAACCGGCCCCGCCATTCCCTCGTGAGCAGGCCAGTATTCTCGGAGCAGGGAAAGCGCTCGGATCCTGCGGAAGTGCGCCCTGTGGGATCCATAACCCTCAGGGCCTACAAGAAGGCGGACGGTTCCTGGAAGGTCGCGCGGAACAGCAGCGCAGATGACATGACCACCATCATTTTGGGCTACATCTTACTGCTGATCCTGAGCGTGTGGGTGCTGGCGGCGGGAATAAAGGATCTTATCAGCCTTATCAGGCATCCGGAGAAAACGTAGGGGAGCCTGCCCTCCCTTGCGCGGCAGGGCCTCTCCAGCCCCTGCCCGGGGCAAATGAAAAAGCGGGGCGGATCAATTCCGTCCCGCTCTTGCGTTTCACAGGGGCGTGAAAGCGGCCTATGCAGG
The DNA here is from genome assembly GCA_017613475.1 of Desulfovibrionaceae bacterium. Taxonomy (GTDB): domain Bacteria; phylum Desulfobacterota; class Desulfovibrionia; order Desulfovibrionales; family Desulfovibrionaceae; genus Avidesulfovibrio. Next base: position 1,219 of record JAGADT010000106.1, read on the forward strand.
CAGGAAGCGCCGCAGGCTCTCCAGCAGGGCTTCGCCGTCTTTTTTTGTGGGATGGGGCGGCAGGGGCGGCAGCATGCCCAGCCCTTCCATGGCATCATGGAAGGTCTCGGGGTCCATGGGCGAAACCGCGGCAAGGTAGGTCAATGCGCAGCGCGAAAGCACGGCAATGGCCGCCTCGCGCAGCGCTTCTCCGGAGTCATTGCCGGCAGCATTGCTGCTGGCATCCAGCAGCACCAGGGCCGGGGGCGCGGCAGGGTCAATGTGCGGCAGGGCGGCTGAAAGGCTGCTTTCCTCCCGCACGGCAAAGCCGGCGTCCTTAAAGGGGGTGAGCGCCGGCGCGAGCGCGGAGGGCTCAGCAGAAACAAGGAGAACGCATTTGCTGTTCATGGCCAGGCCTTTTGCGCGGCGCGCGCCTCTGGGGCGGCTGCCGCGCCGGGATGCAGGGTGGGGTTAGTGGCCGCCGCGGCAGGTGTTTTCCTGCGAGAATTCCTTGAGCTGGCCGGCAAGAAAGGCCTTTACGCCGTCGCCCACCGTGGGCAGCTGGCCCGCGTAGAACACGTGGATGCCAACCTGGTTGAAGGCCATGAGCGGGCGGAAGCCCATGCCGCCGGCCAGCAGCGTCTTGACGCCTTTGCCGGCCAAAAGCTGCACAGGGGCAAGGCAGCCGCCCTGGGCGTGGGGCGGGTTGGCAAGGGTGGAAACGTTCTTGATTTCTCCGTTTTCAATCTCCACAAGGGTGAAGATGTCGCAGTGGCCAAAGTGCATGCCCATGGGGGCTTCAAGCCCGCCGGGGTTGGCGGAAGGCACGGCAAGCAGGGTATCCATGATAAGCCTCGTTTGTTTTGATGGTTAAGAATGTTTAGAGCGGCTTTGCCGCCGGAATAAAGGGCATTTGGCCCATCGCTTTCTGTGGTTCAAAGTGGGAGATTTTCTCCCAGATTTCACGGATGGAGCGGGCAAGCGGCGTATCAGGCTCTGTGGCGGCAAGCCCCTGGCGGGTTGCCCGCGCCATGTCCGCGTCAAAGGGCACGCGGCCAAAAAGCTCATGCCCGGCCTTGCGGCAGGCTGCTTCCAGCGCGTCCGCGCCCTCGGGGTTTAAGTCCCAGCGGTTGATCACCACGCCCACGGGCAGGCGGAAATGGCGGCATACGCCGGCCGCGCGCTCAAAATCATGCAGGCCGGAAAGGCTTGGCTCCACCACCGCCACAGCCAGCGTGGCTCCCGCCAGGGAGCTGACCACCGGGCAGCCGATGCCGGGCGAGCCATCGCAGAGGATGGTGGAATAGCCCTCCCGCTTTGCCAGCTCCCGCGCCTCGCGCTTGAGCAGGCTCACCAGGCGGCCGGAATTTTCCTGCCCCGGCACAAGCTCGGCGTGCACAAAAGGCCCGAAACGGGTGTCGCTGATGTGCCAATGGCCGCAGAGCGCTTCCGGAAAGTCAATGGCCTTATGGGGGCACAGGGCCACGCACACGCCGCAGCCTTCGCACAGGGTTTCATCCGCCTGGTACGCGCCGTCCCTTTCTTGGATGGCGGAAAAACGGCAGGCCCTGAAGCACTCGCCGCAGGCGGCGCAGTCCGCTGCCCGGATGCGCGCCTTGCTGCCGCCCATAAAGGGCGTGCTCTGCCTGGGTGTGGGCTTGAGGATGATGTGCAGGTCCGGCACGTCCACATCCAGGTCGCAGAAGACCGTGTTTTCTGCCAGGGCGGCAAAGGCCGCGGCAAGGCTGGTTTTGCCGGTGCCGCCCTTGCCGCTGATGATCACAATTTCCTTCAGGCCCTTCTTCATCTCACTCATGGCGCGCCCCCTCAAAAAGGCGGAGGATGCTGCCGGCTATCTGGTCAAAGCGTTCCCGCATCTCAGGCGAAACATCGGCCAGCGGCACGCCCCTGGCCGTGCGGCAGGCCGCCTCGCGGGAAAAGGGGATGATGCCGGCAATCGGCAGGCCGTGCTCCTGGCAGAAGACCTGCACGGCTTCATCCCCGCCTTCGTTCCCCGGCATCCCGGCCCTGTTGATCACGCAGGCCAAAGGCAGGCCCAGGGAGGAGAAGGCTTTCCAGGCAATGCGGAAATCCGCCAGGCCAAAGGGGGTGGGGTCCACCACCAGCAGCATGGCATCCACCCTGCGGGCAACGGTTACGGCGGGGCAGCTGACGCCGGGCGGGCTGTCCAAAAGCAGGTCCAGCCCGGCCGTGCCGGCATCCAGCTCCGCCAGGAGGCTGCGCAGCACAGGCGGGGTCATCACTTCGCCAATGCGCGTTGTGCCGGAAAAATACGGGGTGCCGTCTGGCAGGCGCCCCAGCTCCAGCGTGCCAAGGAGCCTTTTGCCTTCTTCCAGGGCGTTTTCCGGGCATACGGTAAAGCAGCCGCCGCAGCCGTGGCACATATCCGGGAAGAGGGCGATCTTTTTGCCAAAGAGGGCTATGGCCCCGTAACGGCAGATCTGGCGGCACCTGCCGCAGGCGGTGCAGGCCTCCCGCACGGCTTTGGGCACCGTGAGGCTGACCTCGGCGCGGCGCTCAACAATGGGGTGCAGGAAGAGGTGGAGGTTGGGCGCCTCCACATCCATATCCGCCACCGCATGGGGCCGCGGCCAAACCCTGTGCAGCGCGGCGGCAAGCGTGGTTTTGCCGGCCCCGCCTTTTCCGCTGGCTATGGCTATGCGCATATCTCTTGCCTTACATGCCGGCTTCGTGGTTGGGCGCGGAAGCCTCGCGGCATTCCCCGGCCATGTA